>NZ_JADMQH010000010.1:0-246357 GCF_015559655.1 Bacteroides sp. 1001136B_160425_E2
GACAAAAAAGAGTTTACGGCAGATATGAAGAATATCTATAATGCACCCAACAAAGAGGTGGCTGCAGCAGAGCTTGACAATTTGGAAAAGAAGTGGGGAGGAAAGTATCCTTATGCCATACTTTCATGGAGAAACAACTGGGATGATCTGACGGTTTTCTTCCAATTCCCCTTGGAAATCAGAAAAATAATCTATACTACAAATCTAATTGAAAACCTGAACGGGAAAATCAGAAAGTATACCAAATCAAAGCTTTCATTCCCTTCAGACGATGCCGTAAAAAAGACCGTGTATCTGTCACTTATGGAGATTGAGAAAAAATGGACACAGCCTATTCATAACTGGGGATTGATTATGAACCAATTTATGCTTATTTTTGAAAACAGAATACAGATATAAGAGGAAACTTACAACTGAATCCTGGTTCCATTTACACAAAATTGTGGACAGTGTCGATTTCAACTTCTAAAATAGCCTCCTTATATTGTGTATGTATGAACATACTGACTATCTTTCCGCCTCTATTGTATAAGTAAAGCTGTCTGCCCGATAGTATCCGATGTTGTATTCAATAGGTACTCCATTCACATCATAAACAAATCTTTTCCTTATTAATATAGGATCACTTGATTTTATCTCCAGTTTTTCTGCGATGAATTCTCCTGCAAGTCTAGCGGTAATCTCTTCTTTGCTGGTTTTTACCACTATATTATATTGAGTTTCCAGCATCTCATATAAGGGGCGGGTAAAATCTTCTTCACCTGTCAGTGGTATATTCGGGTTGAAATAGGAGATGAAGTAGACAAACGGGTATTCTTTTTTTCCTCTGACGCGTTCCATTACTACGCAACGCGTATCAGGATTAGAACTTGAATCAAAGAAAGTACCGATTTCTTCTGTAGGTCTTTTTAGGCTGATATGTAGCTCGAAATTGCGAATCTCGATACCTAACATCTTCATTTCCTGTGAGAAACTAAGCCAGTTTTTTACTCCGCCTACGATACCTTTCTTTACTACCTTCGTTCCGTAGCCTTTCTTTCGTACCAGAAGTCCTTCAAATACGAGTTTGTTGATAGCTTGTCTCAATGTGTTCCTTGAAATATGTAATTGTTCAGACAATTCGACCTCGTTGGGAAATAGCTTCCCGTTTTTGTACTCTTCAGATTCTATGAGTCTTCTTAGTATCTCTTCTGCTTGAATATGAAGAGGCTTGTCGCTATTATGATCTATTTTCATATCTATCCTGATTAGTTTATTTTCAGCAAATATAAGATTTATCAAAAAATAATCCAAGTTTTGTTTGGAATAAAAATAAAATCTATATATTTGCACAATCGAAATATGTATGAACATATAAAATTTAAAACGCTATAAATATGAGAAAAGCTAATTATGATAAATTTCCTTCTACGAAGCTGACGGGAATGCTTGTTCAGGGTTGGGATGCTATCATTTCTATGTTAAAAGAGAAAATGGATGCAAGAAAAGTGCTGGCAGTGGATTTATATACAGGAGTATATGAAGAAGAAGTGCTGGATGCTTTTTCAAAAGAATTCTCCGGAAGAGTGATGAATGTACGTGATTTGATGAAACCGGAAAAAGAAATTCAAACGTTGACAGAACGCTTCATGACTGAAGATGTATTATTTGGCTATGTCACCAATTTGAAGCTGGAAGATTATTTGGATGCGGATAAGGTGGCTGCTGTACGGAAGCAAATCAGTGAAGCAAAAGAAACCATTGTAATCATAGGTACGGGAGCAGCTGTTGTTGCTCCGCAGGATGCAATGGTAGTTTATGCGGATATGGCACGTTGGGAAATTCAACAACGTTTCCGCCGGCATGAGGTAAAAGCTTTAGGAATAGACAATCGGAACGATGCCGTTTCTTTGCAATACAAGAGGGGGTATTTCAACGATTGGAGAGTATGTGATAGGTATAAGGAAAGATTGTTTGACAGGGTAGAATTCTGGATTGACACCCATGTGGCCGGGACACCGAAGATGATTGATAAGGATACTTTCTTTAAAGGGGTGGAGGCAACGGTGAACACACCGTTCCGGGTAGTTCCTTTCTTCGATCCGGCTCCCTGGGGTGGTCAATGGATGAAAGAGGTTTGCGACCTGGATCGTGAACGCGAAAATTTCGGCTGGTGCTTCGACTGTGTACCTGAAGAAAACAGTCTTTATTTTGAAGTGAACGGAGTGCGCTTTGAACTGCCTTCGGTTGATTTGGTTTTACTGAAAAGTAAAGAATTGCTTGGTGAACCGGTGGAGGCACGCTTTGGAAAAGACTTCCCTATTCGTTTCGACTTTTTGGATACGATGGGCGGAGGTAATTTGAGTTTGCAGGTGCATCCTACTACTCAATTTATCCGTGACAGCTTCGGTATGTACTACACGCAGGATGAAAGTTACTACATGGTAGACGCGGAAGAAGATGCGGTAGTTTATCTGGGAGTGAAGACAGGAGTGGATAAAGAAGCGATGATCGGCGATTTGCGTAAAGCACAAAAAGGTGAACTGGTATTTGACGCAGAAAAATATGTAAATAAGATTCCGACAAAGAAACACGATCACTTCCTGATCCCGGGAGGAACGGTTCATTGTTCCGGTGCCAACAGTATGGTGCTTGAAATCAGTTCGACTCCGAACCTCTTTACTTTCAAGCTATGGGACTGGCAACGCCTGGGACTGGATGGAAAACCGCGTCCGATCAATGTGGAACGTGGTAAATGCGTTATCAACTGGAACCGTGATACGGAATATGTGAATGAACACCTTCGCAACCAATTTAAGGAAGTTGCTTCCGGAGATGGTTGGGTAGAAGAACGTACCGGATTACATCCGAACGAATTTATCGAAACCCGTCGTCACCGTTTCTCATCACCGGTGTTGCATCACACAAACGATAGTGTAAATGTATTGAATCTATTGGAGGGAGAAGAGGCCGTTGTTGAGAGTCCTACTCATGCTTTTGAACCTTTCGTGGTACATTATGCCGAAACATTTATCATTCCAGCTTCTGTAGGTGAATATACAATAAAACCTTATGGAAAGTCCTGTAATAAGGAATGTGTCACTATCAAGGCGTATGTCAGATTTTAGTAGTTGAACTTTTTAAGCCTAAAATAGTATATGTATGAATATGATAAACGGGTCGTTTTGACCCTGGATGCAGGAGGAACAAATTTTGTGTTTTCTGCCATTCAAGGAAATAATGAAATGATAAGCCCAATAAGTCTTCCGGCGGTTTCTGATAATTTAGACGAATGTCTGGAGGTATTGGTAAAGGGATTTGATAGAGTAATAGCTGCTATATCAGTTCCTCCGGTAGCAATAAGTTTTGCTTTTCCGGGTCCTGCTGATTATAAGAATGGAATAATTGGTGATTTGCCCAATTTTCCTTCATTCAGAGGAGGTGTTGCATTAGGTCCTTTTTTAAAGCATAAATACGGAATTCCGGTTTTTATAGAAAATGACGGGAATCTGTTTGCTTACGGTGAAGCCTTGTCGGGTGCATTGCCTATGATAAACAGAGAATTATCTTTAGCTGGCTGCAGCAGAGAATATAAAAATTTGATTGGTATAACATTAGGAACGGGATTCGGTGCAGGAGTTGTTATAGATAAAGTTTTATTGACCGGGGATAATGGTTGTGGAGGGGACATCTGGCTTATGAGAAATAAGAAATATCCAGATATGCTTGCCGAAGAAAGTGTTAGTATACGCGCTGTGAAAAGAGTGTATGGCGACTTGTCCGGACAAAACTCTGCCTCATTGAGTCCAAAAGATATTTATGACATTGCTGAAGGTATAAAGGAGGGCGACCGTCATGCAGCAATCACAAGTTTTAATGAACTTGGTATGATGGCGGGTGCTGCTATCGCTTCGATGTTGAATGTTGTGGATGGTCTGGTGGTTATAGGTGGTGGCGTTGCAGGAGCATCAAAATATATATTGCCTGCTTTGATAACAGAACTTAGAGCGCAGTTGACTACTTTTTCGGGAAATAAGTTTCCATGCGTTTCTATGCAGGTATATAATGGAGAAGATGAATCGGAAAGAGCTTGTTTTTTGAGTTTATCTGATAGTCAGGTTGTCATTCCTGGTACCCGTTTGACTACTACCTATCATCAATTGAAACAGACCTTGGTCTTGTGCAGTAAAGAAGGCGCTAGCCGCTCTATTATGCGAGGAGCTTATGCCTATGCGCTACAAAAAATAGATTTAACGTAATATTCGTAAACTAAATATCATATGAAAACACTTAAAAAAATCATTTTCATTTCTATTGTGTTAGGAATGATATCATCATTAATTATTTCGTGTAAAAATGATGATAAGGGACAGACAGGGTTACTGACCTTAAGTACTTTGGAGGGGAAAATTAAGATTGGGGATCATGTTTCTGTAGAACTGTCACTGCCTCATCCTGATTTGATTTCGAAAATTGTGGTTAAGAAAAGTATCGAAGGAAAAGAAGTCAGTTCTTATTTAAAGGAACTGAATGTGAGGGAGTTGAGCTTTCCATATACATTCACAGAGGAGATTATTGCCGGTGATGAAAATGGAATATTAGTGTACTCCTTTTATGGAATGGATGAGAATAGCAGAGTGGTGGATGCCGCAGACCTGGTTTTAACAGTGGAGCTGGCGCAGATTCCGTTATTGCTAAAATATGACTGGGTATTGGCATCACAAACGATTAAAGGAGAAGATACAGCTACTTCCGACTTGAAAGATGATATACACCGGTTTAATTCAGACCTGACTTGGCAGGTTGATTGGGGATTCATATTCTCAAGTGCCGCTTTGGAAACGTTAAACTCCTATTGTGCATGGAAGGTTACTATGGATGGAGCTACTGTCAAGACTTTATCTACCATTCACTATAATGTGTTTTCACCGTCCCAAGCTTTGATGACTCAATATAATGTATTGCAGTTGTCAGATCGTAAAATGATATTGGAAAGTTATCAAGACCTTTCAGGATTGGGTGATGACTATTCTTCAAATGAAAGAGTGCTGGAAGTCTATACGCCGATATCCAAAACCGAAGATTTTACTCCTTATCGGGGACAAAATCCGGATAATTATATTGTAGCGTCTTGTAATCCGGGATCTTATTAATAAACAATCTAATCATAAAAACACATGAATAATTTATTGAGGAGCATAACTTTATTGTTGTTGATGTTTATTCTGGGAAGTGTTAGTGCACAGAATACAAGTTTGAGCATTAAGGGTATTGTTCGTGATGCAATGGGTGACCCCATTGTCGGAGCTACTATTTTGCAGCAAGGTTCAACGCATGGAACCATTTCTAATAAGGATGGAGAGTTTTCATTATCTGTTCCGGAAAAATCAATGCTTGAGATTTCTTTCATAGGGTATCAAACAAAGATAGTTAAAGTTACCGCGCAAAAGAGAGAATTTAACATCGTGCTGGAAGATGATACACAAGTATTGGCTGATGTGGTAGTGGTAGGATATGGTGTGCAGAAAAAAAGTGATCTGACTTCGTCAATTTCCACTATCAAGTCAGAACAATTATCTTCTACTTCGATAACCTCTTTAGACCAGGGTATTCAGGGAAGAGCAGCCGGTGTAGCTGTTTTGAACACTTCGGGGCAGCCCGGTGCCGGAACTTCTATTCGAATCAGAGGTACCAGTTCTATTAATGGAAATAATGAACCTTTGTATGTGATTGATGGTGTCCCTGTGATTAGTGACGCAAGTACATTCAGTACCGGGACTTTAAAGAATCCCGCTCTTAATCCTTTGACTAATATCAACCCCAATGATATTGAATCCATTGAAATATTGAAAGATGCTTCTGCAACTTCCATATATGGTGCCCGTGGGGCGAATGGTGTTGTACTGGTCACTACCAAACAAGGTAAAAATGGAAAGCCTAAAGTCTCTATCGGAGCTAAATACACATTGCAGCAGGTAACTAAAAAAATGGATATGTTGAATGCAGTTCAATTGGCCGAACTGGGAAATGAAGCAACGGACAATGCGGGTGAAGAAAGAAATCCTGTTTTTGCAGGGTTGAATAATCTGTCTAAACTGAATACGAACTGGCAAGATGAGATATTCCGCACAGCACCTATGCAGAACTATGATATTTCAATATCAGGTGGTAATGATAAAACGACTTATTTTGTGTCCGGTAATTTACTGTTGCAGGATGGTATAATTATTGGTTCAGATTTCGGAAAAGGAAGTTTCCGCATTAATTTGGGGCAGCAAATAAATAAATGGCTAAAGACTGGCGTATCTGTGAATCTGAGTTATAGCCGTTCAAATGGTGTAGTGACGAACTCGGAAGGAGGATTTGCTTCTTCGATCACTTCTTGGGCGTTGGAAATGAATCCGGCTCTTCCTGTGAGAAATGAATCCGGTGATTACATCTATGAAAACAATCTCACTACAACTAACAATGTGGGTAATCCTGTACAAGATGCCTATGAAGCGAAAAATAGAAATACTTCATTCCGGACATTGGCTAATGCTTATTTAGAATGGGTTCCAGTTAAAAATCTAACTTTTAAAACGAGTATCGGTGTCGACTATTTCTATATAAAGGATCAGGCTTTCGCTCCCGGGGAGATTAAACGTGCAGAATCGAATGGTGGTTATGCCAGCGTAGGAAATCGTGACGGTTACAACTGGGTGTGGGAGAATACCGTCAACTATACAAACACTTTTGAGAAGCATACGATTAGCGCTTTGGCCGGTATGACGGCGCAAGCTTTTGTTTCGGAAAATTCGGCGGTTGCAACAGCTGATTTTACAGACGGATTTTTAGGATTCAATTCTATACAATCAGGAGCATTACGTCAAGCCGCAAGTTCGGGCATCTCCGAATGGCAGATGTTATCTTATCTGGCTCGTGTGAATTATAATTACGGTGGTCGTTATTTAATGAGCCTGACGGGGCGTATTGATGGATCTTCAAAATTTGGAAAGGGGAATAAATATGGCTTTTTCCCTTCAATTTCGGGTGCATGGAGAATTTCAGAAGAAAATTTCATGAAGCAGTCGCAAGCCATTTCAAATATGAAGTTGAGAGTAAGTTATGGTATTGTGGGCAATGAAGGAATTCCTCCTTATAGTTCGCAAGGGTTAATGTACAACACAGAAGCTTATTTTGGCAATAGTGAAGTGGCAACAGGAGTGGTGCCTTATACGCTGAGTAATCAAGACTTGAAGTGGGAAACAACTTCTCAGGTAAATCTTGGTTTTGACTTGGGGTTATTCAACAATCGCCTTACCTTAACTGCGGACTATTATCGCAAAAATACGTGCGATTTGCTGCTTGCTATGCCTGTGTCATTTAATACCGGTTATGATACAGCCGTAAAGAATGTTGGTAGTCTGCGTAATGAGGGTTTTGAATTTGCTTTGGGAGCAGTGCCTTTTGCCGGTAAATTCGGCTGGGATATGAATTTTACTCTCGGTTACAATAAGAATGAAATTACAGATTTAGCCGGAAGCCAGGAGAATCTTTCGGGGGCATCTATTTTGGGAGTAACCTATTGGACTAAAATAAATGAGGGTAAACCTATCGGTACAATTTATGGATATAGAACTGATGGTATAGCACAACTGAGCGAAGACTTGTCTAAAATTCCATATTTCTCTGGAAAAACCTTGAAGCATGGCGATCGTAAATATGTCAATAAGAATGGTGATAATGTGATTAATGAGGACGATTTATTTGAATTGGGAAATGCCAATCCGGATTTTACTTTCGGATTCAATAATACCTTTACTTATAACCTGCGCGATCATTCATCCATTGGGCTGACAGTCTATTTGCAAGGTGCGGTAGGTAATGAGATTGTGAACTTCAATAAGTTTTCATTGGAAAGCTTTGACGGACATAAAAACAACTCTGTGGCAGCATTGGAAAGATGGACTCCAGAGAATCCTACTAATAAATATCCTCGTGCCACGACCAAATCATCAGGTACTATTTTATCCGATCATTATGTGGAAGACGGTTCATATCTCAGAGTGAAAGATATCACGTTAAGTTATACTTTCCCCAAAAGCATCCTTCAGAAATTTTATTGTGAGGGACTTACAATCTTTGCCGGATTAAAGAATATTTATACGTTCACCAATTATTCCGGATATGATCCTGAGGTAAGCCGTTTTTCTAACGACAATCTTTCAATGGGAGCTGATTATGGTTCTTATCCGATGTCTAAATCGTATGAGTTTGGTTTAAGAATGAATTTTTAAAAAAGAATAGATTATGAAAAAATACATATTAAGCGTTTTATTGGGTGGAGCATTTATGTTCACTGCTTGTTCGGATTTCCTGGACGAAGTGCCTAAAGGGAATATTACAAGTGAAGGATATTATAAAACTGCTCAACATGCTATATCTGCTACCAATGCTATTTATGATTATTTGATTATCGGATATGCTCCCAATGGATTATGGGATAAAAACTATGGTGGCACTTTCTACAATGATTATTGGGTTCTTCAGGATATGTTTGCTGATAATTCGGAAACAAATCAAACCAGCATTGACTATCAGTCGGTAGAAAATATGCAGATAGACCAATATAATCAGCCTGTAGAATTGTTGTGGAGAGATTTTTATCAAACGATAAAATGTTGTAATGTTGTGATTGATAAAGTTCCATCCATTGATATGGATGTGACTTTAAGAAATCAGTTGGTGGCCGAAGCAAAATTCTTTAGAGCAATGATGTATTTTGATTTGATCCGTATGTTTGGCGATGTTCCTTTACGCGAACATAATGTTGAGAGTGCTGCGGAAGATGTAACTAGCCGAACCTCCAAAGAGACAATTTATGAACTGATCTTTTCGGATCTTAAGACTGCTGAAACCGATTTGAAGTACGCTGAACGTTTTGGCGGGGGAAGACCTTACCCTGCATCTGCATCAGCTTTGTTAGCCAGGGTTTATGTTACTTATGCAGCAGAATATCAGAGTAAGGGGCATTACCAACTTGCTGTAGACAAGGCTAAATCTGTCATCAAGAGTTTTCCTATGCTTAAAAACTACGGTGATTTATTTAAGGTGGCCAATCGTTTTAATACGGAAATAATCTGGGGAGTAAACTTTAGTGCGGCGTTGAGTGAAGGTTGGAAAGGTGGACAGTTTTTGGTACGTTTATTGCCTGCCCTTGACGGAGTCAGCAATGCTCAGGGATGGGAAAATGCAACCGAAGATTTGTGGAACAGCTTTGATCAGCAGAATGACCAACGCTTGGATGTTACTTTGAAAAGAAGTTTTACTTATAGTGATGGTAGCGTCGAGGATTTTGATAAGCCTTATGTTTTTAAGTATTGGGATAGCCAGGCTGAACCTAAAGGGAATAATACCGAGGCCATATTTCCGGCAATTCGTACTGCTGAGATGTATTTGATTATAGCCGAAGCTTTGAATGAAATAAATCAAGGAGCTAATGAGGAGGCGGTGATTGCAATTAATGCTGTAAGGAACCGTGCCGGGCTGACCACAGCTGTACCTACCGACTATAAGGGATTTAAAAATGCTGTATTGAACGAGTACCGCCATGAATTTGTGATGGAAGGACATCGTTGGTTTGATTTGACCAGAATGTGTACGCCGCAAGAATTTGTGTCTATCATAAAGGCTGCCAAACCGGAATCTACTCCTAAAGAATACCATGTGAAATTTCCTATTCCTCAAAGAGAAATAGACTTGTCACAAAACACGATTACTCAGAATGAAGGCTATGGACAATAACCAAAATGATAGGATTATGAATAAGTTTATCTATTTGTTGGCCTGTACATTATTTGTATCTTGCCAAAACAATAATAAGTCATCTGTGACAAAGATGGAGGTCGAACTCGATTCGATGTGGTGTACACGGCTAATGCCCGGGCTTGGCGGTGGAGTGACAGGAGGTGACGGTGCTATATCTATAGATTTGAAGGATGGAAGAAGTCTTTTTATGTGGGGAGACTCATTTTTTGGAGATGTTGTTGATGATAAAAGGAGCAAAGACTCTAAATTCGTGATGGGTAACACTTTTACGATTATCAATGAGAAAGGCGAATTGGAGACCTTGTATAGTGGTGATTTGAAGAATCCTTCCGCATATATACCGGCAGAGCAGGACGGAGATTCGCCCCGTTGGTATTGGCCTGGAGATGGATTTGTGAAAGATGGTATTCTTCATTTGTTTATGTCCAAGTTCAGGAAAGTGGGTGAGGGATCTTTTGGTTTTGAATATATGTGCTGTGACTATTTTCGTCTGGATGTGAAAACTATGAAGATCATTGATAAGGTGAATATTCCTGCTGCCAATCAGAATGGTGTACACTATGGACATGCAGTGATGCCTTATCAAAATGCAATCTACGTCTATGGAACAAAGTCGGATTCAACAGGAGCAAAGGCAGTCGTTCATGTGGCGAAAGCTGAATTGGTTGATAATAAGTTGACGAACTTTGTGTATTGGGATGGCGCTGGCTGGCAGTCGGACGCTACTAAAACGGCGAAACTTGAAGGACTTCAGAAAAATATCTCTGAACAATTTAATGTATTTAGTCTAAAAGAAAAGATAGTGTTGGTTTCCCAAAATCGTTCGGGAAATGCCAAAGAGATTTATTCTTATATTGCCGACAGTCCTGAAGGTGCATTTAGTCATGAGAAATTGCTCTATACGGTGGATGAACCTAATTTTGAAAAAGACAATATGATGACGTATAATACGATGGTACATCCTCAATACATGAAAAATGATAAAATATTGATGTGTTATAACGTTAATACTTATGATTTGAAGAAGGTATTTGAGAAGGCATCGTTGTATCAGCCTCGTTTCTTTTGGGTACCCGTAGATCATATATTAAAGTGATAGTTATGGTAAAGAATAACTCTTATTTGAAAGCCATTCCCGTGCTAGCCGCTTTTTTTGTTATGGGATTCTGTGATATAGTCGGTATTTCATCCGACTATATGCAGAAGAGCTTTAATTGGTCTCCAACCATGACAGGGTTTGTTCCTTCAATGGTATTTATCTGGTTTTTGTTTTTAGGGATTCCTGTTGGTAACAGAATGAGTAAATACGGGCGGAAAAATACAGTACTCGCCAGTATGGCGGTGACAGTGGTTGGGATGTTTTTGCCATTGTTGGTCTACAGTAGTGTAACCTGTATTATTGCGTACGTTTTGTTAGGCGTAGGAAATGCTATATTACAGATCTCTTTAAATCCGTTATTGAATAATGTTATTTCTAGTCCTCGGTTATTGACCAGTAGTCTGACGGCCGGACAGGTTATCAAGGCTGTTTCTTCGTTGGTCGGTCCTGAGATTGTATTATTTGCCACCCTGCATTTTGGTGATGATAAATGGTATTATTGCTTCCCTATTTTAGGCACTATTACATTATTCTTTGCTTTATGGCTGACGTTTACTCCCATTCGGAGAGAGCAGGTGGAAGAGAGTAAAGTATCTTTCTCTGATTCTTTCAACCTGCTGAAGAATAGAACTATACTCATTCTTTTTTTGGGAATATTCTTTATTGTAGGTGTGGATGTCGCTACAAACTATGTCAGTTCAAAACTGATGAATATCCGGTATGACTGGACTGCAGAACAAGTGAAGTTTGCTCCACAAGTATATTTCTTTAGTAGGACGGTTGGCGCTCTTCTCGGTGCTTTCTTACTGACCCGCATTGCAGGTGTACGTTATTTCAAAGTCAATATTCTGGCGTGTATCCTGATGCTTGTATTATTGATCGGTATTCAGAATCCCGCTGTTAGTCTATTGTGTATTGGCGGAGTCGGCTTTTTTGCTTCGTCTGTATTTTCTATCATTTATTCGATGGCATTTCAAGAGTGTCCTACAAAAATGAATCAGATTTCCGGATTAATGCTGACGGCTGTAGCCGGAGGAGGAGTGGTAACCCCTGTTATTGGCTTTGCAATAGACAATGCCGGAATTACAGCTGGGGTTATTGTCATTTTGCTTTGTGTATTGTATCTCACCTACTGTGCTTTTGCGGTAAGAGAACGCAAGAGTGGGGAGCAGACAGCTTTATAATAAATTAAAATATAATGATGAATCAGAACTTAATAAAAGGATTAGCAGTAGCTGCTATATGGTGTAGCAGTACTCTTGTACTTCAGGCAGCACAAGATAATATAGCTCCACGGGCGCACGTCACGGTATCTAATGTGTTGAATGAAAATTATGCTGCCGGCAATTTAGTTGACGGTAAAATAATGTATGGTGATAAGGGCGAATGGGCTTGCAAGGGGAGCGTTACATCGTGGGGAGTCATGTATACTCCGTGGGCACAGTTGGAATGGGATGAAGAAGTGTGTGTGGATCGAGTGGTATTATATGACCGTGTGTCTCTTGCTGAACATCTTGCCGGTGGAACTCTTCAGTTTAGTGATGGATCTCAGCTTAGTGTAACAGCTATTCCCAATGATGGAAGTCCGAAAAGTATCTCTTTTCCTAAGAAAAAGGTGAAATGGATTCGTTTTGAAGCAACAGACGGTAATGGAAAGAATTTGGGGTTGTCTGAAATCGAAGTTTTTGCCGCACATGGTGATCAAACTGACTATGTGGAGTGGGTTGACCCTTATATTGAAACTACCCGGGGACGATGGTTCTTCTGTACTCCGGGAGGACGTCCCTTTGGTATGGTGGCTGCTCATGCTTTTACCCGCAATAAAAATCAGGGAGGTGGCGGATACAATTATAATTTTCCGGATATCTTGGGATTCTCTCAAATAAATGAGTGGATGATTTCCGGTCCGAACATAATGCCGGTTGTAGGGGAAATAAATCCTACTGAAGGTATGGCAGGATGGAAATCGCCTTTTAAACATGAAAGTGAAATAATTCAGCCAGGCTATCATCGTCTGTATTTGGACCGATATAAGACTTGGGTGGAATATACGGCAACAGAGCGGGCTACATTCTATCGTTTGAATTATACCGAAAATGTAAATGCCAAATTATTGGTGGATGTAGGTAGTGTTTTGGGTAATTGCTCTATGGATAAAGCTACCTTACTGCGTGTCAGCGATACACGTGTTGTTGGAGAATTTTTCACAACAGAACGCTTCTGGGGCGGTCCGGACAGCATAAAAATAAGTTTTGTACTAGATTGTAACCGCCCTATAAAAAGTATTGACGGATGGAATGAGAAGGGCGTCTTGCCCGATGTTGAGGCCATTGCGGGGAATGCTGCAGGTATGGTCTTGAACTTTGGACAGCTAAATGCTGAAGAGTTGCTTTTTAAGATGGCACTCTCCTATACCAGTGTAGACAATGCAATAGCCAATATGGATGCGGAACTGAACCATTGGGATTTTGACAAGGTCTGTAAAGAAACCCGTTCAATCTGGAATGAGGCTTTAGGACGTATAGCTGTTGAAGGTGGTACGGATGCTCAACGTATCAAGTTCTATACTGACCTTTGGCATGTATTGTTAGGACGGCATAAAATAAATGATGTGAATGGCTATTATCCGGATTATGCCGGAAATAAATACGTCAATAAACGTACGTCTGAACCTATGAAGGTACGTCGTCTTCCGCTTACAGCCGATGGAAAACCGAAGTTTAATATGTATGGCTTTGACGGGCTTTGGTTGACACATTGGAATTTGAACGTTTTATGGGGTCTGGCATGGCCCGAAGTCATGGATGATTTATCTGCTTGTCTGGTTCAGTATGCTGATAATGGAAAACTGTTGCCTCGTGGGGCATGTTCGGGTGGATATTCATTTATTATGACCGGTTGTCCGGCTACTAGTTTACTGGTAAGCACATATATGAAAGGAATTATGAAAAAAGCAGATCCTTTGCATACACTTGATGTCATAAAACGTAATCATATGCCTGGCGGAATGATGAGCTATGAGAGTGCTGATGATTTAAAGTTTTATATCAGTCATGGTTATTGTCCGGACAATGCAAGCAAAACTCTGGAATGGGCATTTCAAGATTGGGGAGCAAGCCGGATGGCTGCAAGGTTGGGAAAACGCTCGGAAGCGCGTATGTTTGAAAAACGTTCACGAGCATGGACTCCTTTATTCAATGCGGAACAGGGTTTGGTATTTCCGAAAAAGAGAAATGGTGAATGGTTGCATCAGGATGGATTGAGTGGAAGCGGTTGGGTAGAAGCTAATTCCTGGCAGGCCACCTGGTCTTTGTCTCATGAACTACCTAAGTTGGTAAAGATGATGGGAGGTGCTGATAAGTTTTGTGAGAAGTTAAATTTTGCATTTGAGCAGGCAAAGGATTTAGATTTTGTTTATGCTTACAGTGGAGGATACGTAAGTTATGCTAATCAGCCCGGATGTTCTAATGCACACGTTTTTACCTATGGTGGAAAACCTTGGTTGACACAATATTGGGTGCGTCAGGTAAAAGAACGTGCGTATGGGGGAATTACTCCAGATAAAGGGTACGGTGGCCATGATGAAGATGAAGGTCAAATGGGAGGTGTCAGTGCTTTGATGGCACTTGGACTATTTAGTGTAACAGGGACGGAATCTGATACTCCATACTATGACATTACTTCACCTATTTTTGATAAGATTACAATCAAATTGAATAAAAATTATTATGAAGGAAGTACATTTACTATAACTACCCACAATAATTCTGCTGAAAATTGTTATATCCAACGTGCGCAATTGAACAATGTGGAATGGAATTATGCACAATTTGATCATGCAGACTTTGCCAAAGGAGGAAAGCTTGAGTTATGGCTAGGTAATCAGCCCAATAAATCGTGGGGAAAGCTTAAATATTTGGCTCCGGACTCAGATTTATAATTGAAATAGAACAGTTGCTATTTCTCTATTAAATAACTGGAACAATGTCGATTCTGGCATTAATACTGGGTGTGGTTCTGTCATAACTAATAATGTTGACAGAACCACTTTTTTAAGAGGCTGGAGATGCGTTGGAAGGATAAAATTTGATTTGTTTGGATATGGAAAAGGAAACGGCGTCTATTAAAGAGAAGAAGACGCTATCTTTGCCCGAATCCTGCTCAATGATTGCGGAGTGATCCATAGATAGGATGCTATATGCTTTAAAGGTACATATTGCAATAGTTCCGGTGTCTCTTTGATAAGAGTAAGATAACGTTCTCTTGCTCGCGGACTTCCGGAGCTGATAAGCCAGTTTTCCTGTAAAAGCAGTTGACGGTCCATCAGGTGAAGTCCCAGATTGGCGAGTCCGATAGAGGAGGAGAATAGTTGATTCAGAACAGTCCGGGAAATATAGTAAGCTACACTATCACACATTGCTTCGATATTGATGAGCGAATATGCATTGTCTACATATCCCCAGACGGAGAAGGCAGCTTCTCCGTCTGAAGCAAACCAAATGGTGGTATCTACTCCGTCTTTATGATAATATGCCCGCCAAATTCCTGTTTTTATGAAATAAAGATTGTTATTTCTGGTTCCTTCGCGTACAATTAATTCTTTCTTTTTGAAATGCACTTCTTCCATACAGCCCAGTAAAGTCTGTACGTCGGTTTCTGATACCTTATATCTGTTGCAAAGTTTTTCAATGAATGTATCCATGCTGCAAAGATACTCATCGTCGTCGGACCATGAAGCGATCTTTGAAATAAATTCCGATAATATAAAGCATTGTTAATAATTCGGCTAATGGCACAGCCAGCCAAATACCCGGCACACCCAAAAGCGGAGGAAGTATGAAGAACCCTATCAACATAAATACGATTCCGCGGAGAAGAGTGATGATAGTGGCCCGCTGTCCCCGTTCAATACTCTGATAGTAACCTATTCCTATCATGTTCACCGCAAAGAAAATGAATCCGATTCCAAAAAATGGAATTCCTTTTACCGCTATGTCAAATGCGGGATAACTACGGTCGATGAATGATGAAACGATATTCTGACTGCATAGCACAGTGAGGATGAAAAAACAGATTCCACAGATTAAAGCTGTCCGGAAGGCAAGATGCAGTGCTTTTCTGACACGATCGGGTTGACCGGCTCCGAAGTTGTAGCTGATAATCAGTTGTGCAGATTGTGCAATGGCATTGTAGACCATAAAGATGATGGGGAAGAAATAACAGGCAATGCTGAATGCTGCTACTCCGTCTTCTCCGAGATGGCGGATAAAAACATAGTTTCCTAAAAACATCATGCAGGCGATAGATGCTTCATTGACGAAACCGGAGGTTCCCAGTTTTATCATGTAACCGACATTGCGGAAGGTGAGCATCAGACTTTTTATACTCAATTTAATGCGGTATAAACGGATGCTATGAGAGAATCGTAGAAGGTAGATTAGAGTCATTAATCCCCCTGCAATGGTCCCTAGGCTGGTTGCGAAGGCGGCTCCCATCATTCCCCAGCCAAACTCGAAAATAAAAATATAATCTAAGATGATGTTGAGTATGGCAGCAACGGCATTACACATCATGGCATAGTTGGGCGAACCGTCCAACCGGATAAAGAACATACCTGTGCTTAATAGTTCGTAGAAAACCAGAAATGGTAGATACCATAACATATATTCTATCACAAGCGGCAACAGCTTTTCCGAGCTGCCGAGCAATCGGGCCAATGGTTCTACAAATAGGCAGCACAAGACGGACATCACTAATATAATGAGCGAAGAGAAAATAAGAGCTTGTGTTATATTGATGCTTGCCGCCTTATTTTTCCCTTGCGATAAATGAATGGAGGCAACTACCGATCCTCCGATTCCGAACATCAGTCCGATTCCGGTGGCAATCATAAAGAATGGTGCCGCGATATTGACGGCTGCCAGTGCATCGCTGCCAATTCCTTTCCCTACGAATATCCCATCTGTGATGACGAATATAGCCGAGAAAACCATTCCGAGTACTGTAGGAACCAATAATTTGCGGAATAACATGGAAACGTCCATACTGCCGAAATCAATACTATCTTTCATAACTTTCTATCTTTTGTTTGTTAAATCGGGTGCAAAGGTAGGGGTATGAAAGAAGATAAAAATTACCATTTGGTAATTTTATCCCATTTGTTGGATTCTCGTATATTTAGTGATATATTTGTGCTTCAGATTAATAATACAGTAAGAACCTTATGGATAAAATAAAGGCGGTTTTCAATTGGAGTGGTGGAAAGGATTCCGCTCATGCATTGTTGCGTGCTTTTCAATCAGAGCGTTATGAGATTGTTGCCTTGTTGACAACAGTGAATCGTGACACACAACGTTCAACGATGCATGGTATCCCGTTGCCTTTACTTGAGGCACAAGCTGCAAGTATTGGTATTCCTCTCTACATTGTTGACTTGACGCCGAAGGGTAATATGGAAGATTACTCATCGGCAATGTCGCAGGCTGTGGAATATTTTAAATCATTAGGGGTGACACACTTTATCTTTGGTGATATTTTTCTGCATGATGTACGCTGGTATCGTGAGCAACAGCTTTCACCATTTGGAATGGAAGTTGTCGAACCTCTGTGGGGACAATCGTCGGAAAAAGTGATGGAGGATTTTCTTTCATCAGATCTGGAAACTGTTGTAGTCACTACCATGGCTGACGGACTGGGAGCCGCCTTTATTGGCAAACTGGTTAATCGCGAGTTTGTGGCATCGCTTCCTATAGGAGTTGATCCTAATGGTGAAAATGGCGAATACCATACCTTCTGCTATAAGGGGCCGATTTTCCATTCTCCTGTCGCATTTCATCTGGGAGACATATTCTCACAAAGTTATGATATTCGTCTTGACGATGGGACGATGAAAACCTATACCTATTGGTTTGCGAATCTGAAAGAGGGTTATGCTACGGAATAAAGTCTTTTTGGGATTTATTTGATGATTATCTTCATAGCTTGTGCATCAAATGTCACAGATTCGTTCCGGAACAGTCTTTCTATATGTCCGCTCGTTATCATCTCATTTGTGGGGAGACTATACAATTGTGGGTTGTCAATCAGCATGATCGTGTCGCAGAGAGACAGGGCAATATCTAGGTCGTGTGTGGAGAACAGGATACACTTTCCTTCCGTTTGCGCGAGCTTTTTCAGTAGTAGGCAGAGTTCGTAGCGATTAGGTAAATCCAGAAAAGCAGTAGGCTCATCAAGTAGAATGATAGGTGTGTCTTGTGCAAGTGCACGTGCTATCATGATTCGTTGGCACTCTCCGTCGGACATCTTATCCATTGTCTTTTCTGCATAATCGGACATTCCTACCAGATGCATGGCAGTAACCACTTTTTTCTCATCTTCCGCTTGTAACTGTCCGATCCAGTTGGTATAAGGAGCACGTCCCAATGCGACTACATCTTTGCAACGCAGGTTGGCGATTCGTACTTTGTCAGTTGTTACAAAACTAATCTTTCGGGCTAATTTCTCCGGTTTCAGTGAAGCGATGTTTTTCCCATGCAGGATGATTTCTCCGGCTTTAGGTGTTTCCAGTCCCATGATGGCACGGAGAAGCGTGCTTTTTCCTGTACCATTCCGTCCGAGCAGTGCGACGAGCTGTCCACCCGTGATATGGGTGGAAACTTTCTCCAGCAATATACGTTGTTCGTATCCTAATGTCAGATCTTTTAGTTGAATCATTTGAATATACGCAAGTTTTTACCTATTACCCATAAAATAACCGGGACACCCAATAGCGCAGTGATACAATTCACCGGCAACAGAAACTTCTTGGCTATGATGTCACAAATCAGCATCCCGATCAACCCTGTCAGCATCGTACCCGGCATCAATATCCGGTGATCGGCGTTGTCAAACAGGATCCGTGTGATATGTGGGATAGCCAGCCCGATGAATCCTACCGGACCGCAAAAGGCTGTGACCGTTCCTGTCAGTAACGCTGTAGATATAAAAATAAGCGTTCTTGAACGCTTGACATTCATTCCCATGGTGCGTGCATAATTTTCACCAAGCAACAACAGATTCAGTGATTTGATACAGGCGATGGATAGCAGCAATCCTATGCATATTACTGGTGTTATAATCGTTAATTGCCCTGTCGTGATGTGACTAAGTGACCCCAAAGACCAGAGTGTGAACATTTTCAGTTGTTCTGCAGAACTTAGGTATTGTAATATCTGGATGATAGCTCCCGCTACGTAACCTATCATGACTCCCATAATCAGTACACCTAATATATTCTTTACTTTTCGACTGATGATGGCTACTCCCAACAGGATGACGGAAGTCCCTATCCACCCCGAACCTACAATACCGACTGATTGCAGAAAGGGAAAATCTGTCCAACCGAGAAGCGGGGCGCCTAGTATAAACAATGCCACTCCAAGACCCGCCCCGGAACTCACTCCCAACAAGTAAGGATCTGCCAAAGGATTCTGGAAGACTGTCTGCATTTGCAGACCGCTTACCGAAAGAGCTATACCTATTAATGCCGCTACTATGACGCGGATAAAGCGGATGGAGAGAACGATATTGCGGGTGGTTTCATCACATTCGCCGCCGGTGAGTACGGCTCCTATCTTTGATATAGGGATGAAAGTATCTCCTGTTGCTATATCTATTAATAGTAACAGGATGGCAACTATTCCTAATGCGGTGAATAATAGAGCGGTACGTCTGCGGGATGGTTTCATTTCAGGTGTCTGTAATAATAAGGTGAATCGTAAACGAGTTCCGGATGGAAAATATGAATCAGATCACGTAACACCACATCAGGACGAACAACTGCCGATTCCCAATAGTCATTGCCTCCTGTTGATGTCAGTCGCAAGTTATTGTTGTAGACTGTCTTTTCCCGGACGGCTTTAGCATCTGCAAATTTAGGATTCACAGCTTTTAATTCGTCTAATGTGGTGACCGAACCTACATTGATCCAATAATCTGCCTTTTGTATCAGTCCGTAGGCTGTTTCCAAGCCGATAGGAGTTGAACTGTTGGAATTATTTTCCTTATAGATATAATCTGCACCAGCGTCTGCAACCAACTGTGCCATGTAGCTTTGGGTGGAAGGCATTACCCAACTGTCGTTCCACGGAGTGTTGAACATGACGGTAGGGTGTTGGCTGATGGAGTCGGTAAGAGCTTTTAAAGCATGGTAGCGTTTCGGAATTTCCCGGAACACTTCAATCCCTTTCTTCCGGTTGTCAATCAATTCGGAAAGAACAACCATCCACTCGGCTTTTCCGAGTGGAGATTCTTCCAGATATTCTCCCATATATATATAAGGTATGGCTAATTCTTTCAGTTTATCTGTAACAGCTGTTTGAGCATCACCAATACCATATAATAGTACGACGTCCGGCTTTAATCCCAGCAACAACTCGTAATTCATTTCCGCTCCCATATCTTTGATTGAATCTTTGTGGGCGAGAATGTAGGGATTAGACACGTAATTGATGCCGGATACTCCGACAATACGTTTGAGTTCTCCCAGTGCATCAAGCATGGCGATATAGGAAGAAGACATACATACGATATTTCTGGCTCCGGCAGGAATGACGGGACCATTAAAGCCTGCAGGTGCTTGCTCTCCATTGCGCGAAATGAAATAGGACATTTTCACGTCTTGTGCTCCTTGCCACGGATTGGAGACTTGAATCAGTGTACTGGCTGCATTATCTGCCCCCAGTATTTTAAATCCGGAAGCATATTCGGGAGTATATATATCCTGGCTGAATGCTTCCAGAGATGTTTTATTACGGGATATACAGCTTGCCAAAAAGAAGAGGCATAGTAAAGCGATAGTTGAGATTGGAGATTTCACTTTTATACAGATTTTAATTAGAAAAAAGATTAGTGGATGCTTTCGAGTGGCAAAGATAGGACTAATTATTAGTTTGTTTTTATTTTCATTAGAATTTTCTTCTGATTTGTTTCTATTTGATGTATCTTTGCCGCAGAAATTTTGGTGTCATTCGTCCGATGCTACGGAAGAATGGTGAAAAGGGAATCAGGTGTAAATCCTGAACAGACCCGCTGCTGTAAGCTCCGCCAAAAGTTTTCCTACAATACTCAAATCCACTGTCTCACTTTGGAGAGATGGGAAGGGCGTTAGGAAAATGGAGTAAGTCAGAAGACCTGCCAAAGTTGAATTCTTGAAGCTTTCTGGGATTAGAGTTTGAAGAGTGCAGTTTTTAATTCAAAATACATCTTTAATTGCTGATGTGAAGTTTCAGAAAGGAGAAATATGCCTTTTTGAATGTTCCATTATACGGGGGAGAAGTACGTATATTGGTTTGAGTATGTAGAAAATTGCATCCTTGCTGTAACCCTATGAAAGTTTATTATTTAAATTAATAAACAGGAGGATTATGTTCAGGCAGATTCATTTTAGAGTATTTTGGATAGGATGCTTTTTGAGCATGTTTTTATTACTATCAGCACAAAGTAAACTGGATAGCTTACACCATCTTCATGAAGTAGTAATTACTGCTAAAATTAATAAGGAAGTGATTCCGGTGCAGTCTTTATCTGGTGATAAGTTAGAAAAATTAGCCGTACATTCGGTTGCAGATGCCATACGCTATTTTTCGGGAGTACAAGTAAAAGATTACGGTGGAATAGGAGGATTGAAGACCGTAAATATCCGAAGTATGGGGACGAATCATGTCGGAGTGTTCTATGATGGCATTGAATTGGGGAATGCACAGAATGGAGTGATTGATTTGGGACGCTTTTCTTTGGATAATATGGAGGCCGTTACTTTATATAATGGGCAGAAAAGTGCTATTTTCCAGCCAGCGAAAGATTTCGGTTCTGCCGGTTCTATTTATCTTCAGTCGAGAACGCCTGTTTTTCAGGCGAATAAGGCTTATCATGTAAAAGCTGCTTTTAAAACAGGCTCCTTTGGCGTTGTCAATCCATCTCTACTTTGGGAACAGAAACTAAGTGAGAATGTAAGTGCGTCACTTAGTACTGAATATATGTATACCACCGGAAAGTATAAATTTACTTATGCGGTAGCTGGGGGGTACGATACTACGGCAGTCCGCCGTAATGGCGATGTGAATGCTTTACGCACGGAAGGTGGTTTATATGGTAAAATAAAAGGCGGTTACTGGCGCACAAAAGCTTATTTTTATAATTCAGAACGTGGGTATCCCGGTGCTGTTGTGCGGAATCGTTTTTCACATGAAGATCGCCAATGGGATACCAATTTCTTTCTTCAGTCTTCTTTCAAGAAAGATTTTGGTGAAGCATATAGTCTGTTGTTGAATACCAAATATGCATATGATTATTTACACTATTTGGCAGATCCCAGAAAAGAGGAGGCCACTATGTATGTAAATAATACATATCGTCAACAGGAGGTTTACTTGTCAATGGCTAATAGAGTCACTATTCTTCCTTTTTGGGATATAAATCTTTCAGTGGACTACCAGTGGAATAAGTTGAATGCCAATCTGACTGATTTCCCTTATCCACGGCGAAATACGACGTTGGTGGCGGCGGCTACCTCTTTACATTTTGATCGTTTTAAGTTTCAGGCCAGTGTCTTGGGAACTTTCGTGCATGAGAACGTTGCTTCGGATACTACTTCAGCTGGGAATAAAATGGAATTTACTCCTACCGCCATCGCTTCCTATAAACCTTTCAAGAATATTGATTTTAATTTGCGTGCCTTTTATAAGCGGATATTTCGTATGCCGACTTTAAATGATTTGTATTATACATTCATAGGAAATATAAAATTAAAACCAGAATATACAAATCAGTATAATATTGGATTCACTTATCAGAAGTTATTTACCGGAACATGGTTGCAAGCCTTGAATGTTCAGTTGGATGCATATTATAATGAAGTGGAAAATAAAATAATAGCTACTCCTACCAATAATTTCTTTCGTTGGACAATGATTAATTTGGGGCTTGTTGAAATTAAAGGAGTGGATGTTGTTTTACAAGGAGCCTGGAAATTAGGTGATAATTGGACCTTTGACAGCCGCTTATCATATACTTATCAGAAAGCACAGGATTTTACTGATAAGTTGGATGAGGATACATATGGAGGACAAATATCGTATATACCTTGGCATAGTGGCTCGGCTATACTAAATGCTGAATACAAATCATGGGAACTGAACTATAGTTTTATATATACAGGTGAGCGTTATGATGTTTCGGCTAATACTCCGGATAATTATCGTCTTCCTTGGTATACAAGTGACTTGTCTATAGCGAAGAAATTCAATTGGAAAAAGAATGATTTTAAGTTGACTTTGGAAGTCAATAATATTTTTAATCAACAATATGAAGTGGTGAGGTCTTATCCGATGCCAGGAACTAACTTTAAATTCATTTTAAACTTAACTATATGATTGTGAATAATATTCTTTCGCGCGTCTTGTTTGGAATATTAGCAAGTTGCTGTTTGCTGGCTTGTCGGGGGGAGCTTCCGGTTTTACCGTCTGATGAGATAGAAGTCGGTAAGGATCCTTTAGGGGGTGTTCATATTAAAGGAATGTATCTTCTCAATGAAGGAAATATGGGTAGTAATAAGTGTACACTTGATTTTTATGACAGTACTACCGGTAAGTATCATCGTAATATTTATGCTGAACGGAATCCATCTGTAGTGAAGGAACTGGGAGATGTTGGAAATGATTTGCAAATTTATGGAGACAAGTTGTATGCTGTAATCAATTGTTCCAATTTTATAGAGGTGATGGATGTGGAAACTGCACAACATTTGGGGCAAATAGATGTGGTTAATTGCCGTTATATCACTTTTAGTAATGGAAAGGCGTATGTCAGTTCGTATGCGGGACCTGTTGGGATAGATCCCAATGCACGTCCGGGAAAAGTGGTTGAAGTGGATACGACAAATTTAGCTATCACCCGTGAAGTGGTAGTCGGTTATCAACCGGAAGAGATGGTGATAAAGGATGGAAAACTTTATGTTGCCAATTCTGGCGGATATCGTTTCCCTGATTATGACCGGACTGTATCGGTTATTGATTTGAAGACTTTTCAGGTTATTAAAACAATTGATGTAGCTATTAATCTTCACCATATGAAGTTGGATCGTTATGGACGTATATATGTTAGCTCGCGAGGGGATTATTATGGAACCGGATCAGATGTCTTTGTTATAGATACTCAAACGGATCGTGTGACGGGAAGCTTGGGTATTGCCGCGAGTGAAATGTGTTTGAGTGGGGACTCTATTTATATGACTAGTGTAGAATGGAGTTACGTTACAGAAAGTAATACAATTACTTATGCTCTCTATGACGTGAAACAAAATAAAATGGTCTCTCGCAATTTTATAACCGATGGAACAGAGGCGGAAATAGCAATTCCGTATGGGGTGACTGTGAACCCGGAGACGAAAGAAATATTTGTAACAGATGCAAAAAGTTATGTCGTGCCTGGTTATCTCTATTGTTTTAGTCCTGAAGGAAAGAAAAGATGGAAAGTCAGGGCAGGCGATATACCGGCTCATTTTGCTTTTACAACGAAAACATTTCAATAACTAACTGATATTTAATAAAAATGGACAAAAAGATTTTAAGACTAACATTAGTCATTGCAGTTTCTTTATTTTGGGGAACTGCATTTACAGGGTGTAGTGATGAAGAAAATACTCCGGCGGCTTATCAACTAAAGAAGGAGGATATTCGTGTATCACAACCGGAGGGTGGTTTTGCGGTTGTGATAGATCAACTACTAAAAGTGCAGGTTGAAAGTGAATCAGACGAAGGAATCTCTTATGTGTGGTTGTTGGATGGTACTGAAATTGCTCAGACGAAAAGCTTGGAGTATATGTTTGAAGAGGTGGGAGAATACGAATTGACATTACGTGTGTCACAGGGAGAGAGTCGTTTTGATTATCCCTTTACGGTTACAGTAACTTTTGAAAACATAGAACCAGCTCCTGAAGGAGCGACTGCTTATGTTACTAAAGTTTTTGATTTTGTTCCGGCTGTCGGACAATTTACTAATACATTGCCAGTATATAAAGAGGGTGATACACAGGAGGCTATGAATGAAAAAGTATTGGCAGCCATTGGCAATAATAAAAAAGGGATGATTTCGTTAGGGGGATTCGGAGGATATGTTGTAGTAGGTTTTGACCATACGATAACCAATGTTACCGGGAAACGTGATTTCCGGGTACTTGGCAATGCTTTTTATTCTGCGGCTAATCCAGACTCTGGCGCGCCAGAAGGAGGAAGTTGTGAACCGGGAGTTATCATGGTGGCTTATGATAAAAATCAGAATGGGAGACCGGATGATGATGAATGGTATGAAATTGCTGGTAGTGCTCATGAAGACGCTACATTAGAATTATGGTATGATAAGGCTGTCGCTGCCGGGAATGATGTGAAGACTTATCGAAATTATGAAATTACTTACTATCGGCCGGAAAAAGAACCGACAACTGCGGAAGAAAGAGAAATGTATATTCGCTGGGAAGATAACCAGGGAAAATCTGGATATAAAGTGAAGAATACATTTCATAATCAATGCTATTACCCGGAATGGATAAAGGAAGATAAAGTAACATTTAAGGGAACTTGTTTGCCTCAAAATGCTGTTGATGAGAGTGGACAAGGAAGTTATTTTGTTTTGTATAAATTTCGCTATGGTTATGCTGATAATGAATTGAATAGTAAGGATGAATCTGCTATTGATATAGATTGGGCAGTAAATTCGAAAGGTCAAAAAGTACACCTGCCAGGAGTCGATTTCATAAAGATATATACTGGTGTCAATCAGGAAAACGGTTGGCTGGGTGAATGTTCCACTGAAATATCAGGGGTTGAGGATTTACATGTTTTAGGAGTTGATATTGATACTCGCAAATAAGCTAAGAAATAATTGAAAATAAAAGTAAGAATGAGAAAGTTTTTAGTATTGGCAACTGTTGCTTTGGGATTTGTTTTTACGGCGTGTGATGATGAAGAAAATTTGAACTCGTCTGTGTTAATCGGAAATAAGTCGGGAAATAATGTGATAGCGCAATTAGATACATTGTATCTGGATGCCCGGGCTGAAAATCTGTCCGGAACGATGGAGTATTTATGGACAGTAGATGGGAAAGAAGTCTCAACCGCTTCAACATATAAGTTTTCACAACCTAAGACTGGAGAGTATGTTATAGGGTTGACTGTGTCGGATGGCAATGGAGAAACTCTTCAAACGAATATAACTGCCAAGGTAGAAGGTCGGTTTGGAAAAGGAACTTTTATTTTGAATGAAGGAAATATGAGTAATGAAACCGGAACTTTGACCTTTGTAGATTCAAAAGGAACAGCGATGGATAGTGCATACTATCGGGTAAATCAAACTTTACTCGGTAATGTCTGCCAGGATTTGTTCATTAGTGATAATAAAATTTATGTACTTTCTCAAAATGGAGCAAAGAATGGTGGTGAGGGATTACTGACTATTGCTAATGCGGATAATTTAGAGAAAGAAAGAATTTATGATAATGCTACTTTGTCTTGGCCTACTAATTTAGCGGTAATAAAAGAGGCTCTTTATATTCGTGATAATAAAGGTGTCTATATGCTAAATACTTCTACAGATGCTTTGACTTTTGTCGAGGGTACTGGCGGAGCCTTGAAAAATCGTATGGCTGTGGTTGGAGAAAAAGTTTTTGTGATGGGCAGTAAGAAGCTTTTTGTTATTCAGAATGGAACAGTTATACATACTATTCCTTTTGAAAGTGCCTTGTCTGGTATCGCGAAGGCATATGATGAAAACTTATGGGTATCATGTACAAATCCGGCAAGTATTAATAAAGTTAATCCTCTTGATTATACGGTTGAGTCTCATGCTTTAGATGTTAGTATTGGCGCCGGTTGGGGTGTTGCTCCTGCTTTTTCTGCGAAAGATGATATTGTTTATTTCAGTAATGCAGGCTTTAATCTATATCGACATATTTTCTCTCAAAATGAGACGGAAAAAGTTGCTAATATCAAAGATTATGTAGAAGATGCCGGAACATATTACAATAGCTTAGGTGTTGATCCGGTAAGTGGAGAGGTTTATTTTGCGACTTTAAAGGGATTTTCAGAGTACAAAATAAATGATATTGCCATATTTGATTTTACTAAAACACCAGCTTTACAGGCTGACATTAAAAATAAGAATAGTTTTCCGGCAGGAGTTTTCTTTACGGAGAATTTTAAGTGATAGATTTAACTCTATAATCTATCATTTTTATTGATGAGGACTTTCTCATTCAATCAAAAAATGTCCTTTTAAAAAGAGTATGTTTTTTGATTGATGGGAAAGTCTTTTTTTTAGATTATACTGTGACCTTGTGTGATTGGAATGTAATAAGTTTTAATAAAATGAATAAAGTGATATACTTTCAGGAAAACTCCTTAAATTTACCTCCACAATTCTGACTCAATTAAAAAACAGACTTATACTGCTATTGACATGAAAACTTGTAGACTATGTGGACTACTTTTGCTGTTACTTTGCATACATACTGTATTATATGCTCAACAAACAAGAACTGTCAAAGGCAGAGTGCAGACGTTGGAGCCTGAGAGTAATAAACGACAGCCTTTACCTTCGGCTAGTATTGTTGTTTTGCAAAAGAATGACTCTACTTTCATAAAAGGAATAACAAGCGATAAAAATGGTCGTTTTACTCTTGATTACCAGTCACAGAAGAAAAAACAATATTTGTTGAAAGTTTCTTTTATGGGAATGCAATCCGTATATCGTGTATTGGGGGATTCGGCATCAGTGAATGTCGGTACGGTTACATTGAAGGATGATGATATTCAGATTGGTGAAGTGGTAGTGACCGGGAAGTTGCAAGAAGTAATGATGGAGGGGGATACTACCGTTATTAATGCTGCTGCTTATAAAACTCCCGATGGAGCTTATTTGGAGGATTTGGTGAAGCGTGTTCCTGGATTGGTGTATAATAAGAAAGATCAATCGCTGACATATAATGGTCAACCTATCAGTGAAATCAATGTAAATGGCGAAGCCTTTTTCTCCGGAGATAAAAAGACTGCACTTGAAAATCTGCCGGCAGATTTGATTAGTAAGTTGAAAGTGTACGATAAAAAATCAAAAGAAGAAGAATTTACCGGAATTAGTTCAGGAGAAAAGAAATATGTACTTGACTTGCAGACCAAGGATGAATTGAATAAAACCTGGTTGACGAATGCCACTGTGGGGTATGGAAATAACCAGAAGAAGGATTTGGAAGGGCAGGTGAATTATTTTAATAAAGACGGAGAAAATCTTTCTTTCATTGGACGTTCCACCAACAGATATCAGAATAGCACTTACAAGGATAATATTAATAATTCGGTGGGAATGAATATGACTCATAAATTCGGAAAGAAGTTTTCTTTGACCGGAAGCATGAACTATAATCTCAATCGGAACGGAAATATTTCTTCCATGTATCAGGAGCAATATTTAACTGCTGGTAACCAATATTCTGCATCTACTAATGAAGGTAACTCTAAAAGCAGGTCGTTCAATTCTAATATCATGGGTAGTTGGGAAGTGGATAAACGTACACGCATACATTTTAACGGTGGTTTCAGTTTTTCTCCTAACTGGAATGAAAGCAATAGCCAGAATGCTTCTTTTGACGCTCCTCCTAACGTCAATCATGAAAGTTTGTTCGATGATTTTGAATCGATTTCCCAAGATATCAAAGTAAATCGTAGTGAAAACCGGTCGCGTTCGGAAGGGCAATCGAACCGTTATAATTGGATGATGGGGATTATGAGGCGGCTGAATGAAAAAGGTACAACTTTAGGATTGAACATTCAAAGTTCGGATTCTTGGGGGGATAATGAAAGTTTTTCGCTTTCAAAAACTACTTATTTCCGTCTTAAAGATAAGCAAGGCAACGATTCATTGCTTTATCGTAACCAGTATTTGAAGTCACCCCAGAAAAATAATTCGTGGCGGGTAGGGATTAACTTCACCCAACCTATCGGTAAGAAAATGCATATTCGTGCAGCGTATAACTGGAACACTCATTATGAACGCGATAACCGCGACACTTATGAATTGTCTTCTTTGGCGAAGTCGGATGTCTTTGGTGAGTTGCCTCCTGATTATGAAACGGGTTATGTAGATAGTTTGAGTAATCGAAGTCATAGTCGTACTAATGGACATGATCTGAATGTAGGCTTCAATTACTCTGATGATATATGGATGGTGAATGCATCATTAGGGATTACTCCGCAAAGGCGAACCATTGAACGGAAAATGGGGAAACTGTATGCGGATACCACTGTGCATACTATCGACTTTCAGCCTATGATATGGTTGGCCTGGAAAAAGAAAGAGGCACGAATTACTTTCAATTATGACGGTAGAACCCGGCAACCTTCTTTATCGGACTTAATGCCACTTACAGATAATAGTAATCCATTATATATTACTCGAGGGAATCCGGATTTGAAGCAAATGTTTGCTCATAGTATGCGTATAAGCTTTCAACATTCTAAAAAAGGCATATCTGCGAATCTTGGAGGACAGTTGGAACAGAATAGCGTTACGCAGGTAATGATATATGATGCACAGACTGGTGGACGTGAGACATATCCTGTCAATATAAACGGTAACTGGAATGTGTATGGAAGTGCTAATTGGTGGAAACGTTTAGGACATTTCTCTTTACGGTTGGATATGAACGGTAATCATAGTAATCGTGTCAGCATGATTAACGAAGATAGAAGTCTTGAGCCGGTGAAAAGTACAACGCGTGACACTGGATTGAATTGTGAGGCGAATGTTTCTTATCAGCCTATGTGGGGAGGTCTTGACTTCTCTACTTCCTGGAATTATCAGTATTCGCTCAACTCTGTAAATGACAACAATACGTATACACGTTATTATAATTTTCGTCTGGAAGGATATGTTGATCTTCCTTTGGGCATACAGTTACGGACGGATGGAGCTTATACATTCCGTAATGGTACGAATATCCGCAAAGGAGAAGATGATGAGATGTTATGGAATGCAAGTGCTACCTGGAGATTCTTGAAAAAGAAAGAAGCAGAGCTGTCTGCTCATTGGGTAGACATTTTAGGAAAGAGGAAAAGTTATAACCGCATGGCAACTTCCGATGGCTTTTATGAGTATCGTACGCAGGAAATAAAAGGGTATTTCATCGTTACTTTCAAATATAACTTTCGTTTGATGATGTGATTTTTAGAAAAAAGTCGTATGTTTGCTACAGAACCATAAAACAAAATGTACTATGAGCGGTAATTATGTTATCAACATCGGTCGGCAACTAGGTAGCGGCGGAAAAGAAATAGGAGAGAAGTTGGCAGCCCGTTTGGGGATTGACTTCTACGATAAAGAATTGATTAATCTGGCTTCTGAAGAAAGCGGATTGTGCAAAGAGTTTTTTGAGAAAGCGGATGAGAAAGCTTCGCAAGGTATTATTGGCGGATTGTTCGGTATGCGTTTCCCTTTTATCAGTGAGGGGGCTATGCCGTGTAATAACTGTTTGAGCAATGATGCCTTGTTTAAGGTGCAAAGTGATGTGATTCGTCATCTGGCGGCAGAAAAGTCTTGTGTCTTTGTCGGACGCTGTGCGGACTATATCCTGCGTGAACATCCCCGTTGTGCGAATATTTTTATTTCGGCCTCTATGGAAGATCGTATTGCTCGATTATGTGCCATGCATCATATTGATGTGGAAGCTGCAGAAGAAATGATAGAGAAAGCGGATAAGAGACGTTCGGAGTATTATAATTATTATAGTTATAAAACGTGGGGAGCAGCTGCTACTTATCACTTATGTGTTGATTCTTCTTCTTTGGGAGTTGAAGAGACTGTACGGTTTATAGAAGAATTTGTGGTGAAGAAGCTGCAACTTATATAATAGGTGTAGAAGAAGTTTATAAGAAAAATAAATGAAGCCGGTTATATCCTTCAATGGAATATACCGGCTTTATTATTTATAAGTTAAACATGATTTACATCATCGTTAATAATATCATCTGTCCCGTCAGAATACGGAGGAACATGGATAATGGGTAAACTGTAGAATACCCTACTGCCGGAGCATCTCCGGATGTTGTTTGATTGGCATAAGCCAATGCGGGCGGGTCGGTATTACTACCGGCTATCAATCCCATCAGGGTGAAGTAGTTTACCTTATAATATAATCTTGCGATAGCACCGATTATAAGCAACGGGATAACGGTGATAAGGAAACCACAACCTACGTATAATAATCCGTCACCTTCGACTACCGTTTGCACAAAATTGGCTCCGGCATCTATACCGACACTGGCAAGGAAGAGTACGATACCGATTTCTCGAAGCATCAGGTTGGCGCTCATGGTTGTATAAGTCACTAAATGGAGCTTATGACCGAAACGTCCGATAAGGATAGCTACTACCAGCGGTCCGCCTGCCAAACCTAATTTCAAAGGAGTCGGCATACCGGGGAATGCTATAGGAAGGCTGCCCAGAAGAATTCCTAAGAAGATACCAACAAAAATAGTCACAATGTTCGGTGTGTCCAGACGTTTTAACTGATTACCCAACACACCTGCCACACGTTCAACTGCATCTTGCTGACCTACCACCATCACACGGTCACCTACCTGAAGTACCAGATTTGGATCGGCAAACAAGTCCATACCGGAACGGTTGATGCGGGTAACGTTCACTCCATACATACTGCGAAAATGCATAGATCCTAAAGTCTTTCCGTTGATTTCCGGTTTAGTCACCAGAATACGGCGGGAAACCATGGGAAGGTCTTGTTTCTCCCAGTCGAGTTCCACTTCTTTACCGATAAATACGGTAATTGCAGGGGCGTCTTCTTCCGAGCATACAATGAACAATTGATCCCCCATATTGAATATGGTTTCATGGTTGGGAACGCTTACATGGCCTTCATGACGAATGCGTGAACAAACGAACTGACGGCCTAAAAACTCTTTGATTTCAATCAAAGTTTTTCCGCTGATTGATTCATTGCGTACTTCCAGACTCATCATGTGAGGTTTGTGATGTGCATCTCCATTTTGGGCTTTCAGACTTTCTTCTTCTTTAGTCATATTGACACGGAAGATGTAACGGATAGCGATGATTGAACCGATAATACCTACCACGCCAAGCGGATAAGCGCACGCATATCCCAGTGCGATTTGTGGACCTGTGTAATTAAGCTGGTTCAATGCTTCATTGGCGGCACCAAGTCCCGGAGTGTTTGTGACAGCTCCATAGAGGATACCTACCATCATCGGCAGTTCTACCCGGCCGTTCCAGAGGTAGTAAAGCCCCAGCGCAACAGCAATATTTAACACTACGATGCCTACAGCCAACAGGTTCAATGTCATTCCTCCTTTTTTGAAAGAAGAGAAGAAAGATGGCCCCACCTGAAGACCGATACAGAATACGAACAAGATCAATCCGAATTCACGGATGAAATGTAGGATGTGTGTATCGGCTGTGAAGCCGAAATGTCCCATTAGGATGCCGGCAAACAAAACAAATGTGACGCCCAAAGATACTCCGAATATCTTTATCTTACCCAGATACACTCCGGCTGCCACTACAAATGCGTAGAGGAGCACGATGTGAGCTACGGAACTGGGGTCCCACAATAAACTTTGTAACCAATCCATAATATAGCAGTTTTTATAATGTTTTTCTAAAAACGGGTGCAAAATTACTCATAACATTGGAGCAAATCAAATAAATGAAGAACTAAAAAAAATAAAGAATGAAGAATTTCTATACAGATTCTATGCGAGAGTGAGAGGTGTGCGAATTTTCTATAAAAAGAAGTTTTGTTTTAACTTATTGGTTATATTTGCATGTCGAACAACAGACAATTAGAAAGAGATAGATAAAAATAAAGACAATATTAATCTTGTTTTAATTTTAGATAAACTATGGCAGACAAAAAAGAAAAACTCTTCTCAGACTTTTCTCCTGTCTCCACCGAACAATGGATGGAGAAGGTTACAGCCGACTTGAAAGGTGCTGATTTTGAGAAGAAGCTCGTTTGGAAAACAAACGAAGGGTTTAAAGTGAAACCTTTCTACCGGATGGAAGATCTGGAGGGTTTAAAAACTACTGATGCGCTTCCCGGAGAGTTCCCTTATCTGAGAGGTACTAAAAAAGACAACAATGAGTGGTTGGTTCGCCAGGAAATCAGGGTAGAATGCCCCAAAGAGGCTAATGCAAAAGCATTGGACATCTTAAATAAGGGTGTTGATTCACTATCTTTCCATGTAAAAGCAAAAGAGCTCAATGCGGAATATATTGAAACGCTGTTGAATGATATTCAGGCAGAGTGCGTTGAATTAAATTTCTCAACTTGCCAGGGGCATGTTGTGGAGTTGGCTAACTTACTGGTGGCTTATTTCCAGAAGAAAGACTATGATGTAAAGAAGCTGAAAGGCTCTATCAATTATGATTTCTTCAATAAGATGCTGACTCGCGGTAAGGAAAAAGGGGATATGGTGCAGACAGCGAAAGCATTGATCGAAGCTATCCAGCCACTTCCTTTTTATCGTGTATTGAATGTAAATGCAATCTCATTAAACAATGCCGGAGCTTATATCTCTCAAGAGTTGGGTTATGCATTGGCTTGGGGTAATGAATACATGAATCAGTTGACTGATGCCGGTATTCCCGCTGCCGTAGTAGCTAAAAAGATAAAATTCAACTTCGGTATCAGCTCCAATTACTTCCTTGAAATTGCTAAGTTCCGCGCCGCACGTCTGTTGTGGGCAAATATCGTAGCTTCTTATAAACCTGAATGTCTGCGTGATTGCAGCAATAAGGGAGCTAACGGTGAATGTCGTTGTGCAGCAAAAATGGCGGTTCATGCCGAAACTTCTACTTTTAATCTTACTTTGTTTGACGCACATGTGAATTTGCTTCGTACACAGACTGAAGCAATGAGCGCTGCTTTGGGTGGGGTAGATTCAATGACAGTCGTTCCGTTTGATAAGGCTTATGGGACTCCGGATGAATTATCAGAACGTCTGGCTCGCAATCAACAACTATTGCTGAAAGAAGAATCTCATTTCGATAAAGTAATTGACCCGTCTGCCGGTTCTTATTATATTGAGAATCTGACTGTATCTATTGCTAAACAAGCGTGGGAAATCTTCCTTGCTACAGAAGAAGCAGGCGGTTTCTATACCGCATTAAAAGCTGGTACAGTTCAGGCTGCAGTAAACGAAAGCAATAAAGCCCGTCATAAAGCAGTGGCGCAGCGTCGTGAAATTCTGTTGGGTACTAACCAATTCCCGAACTTCAACGAAAAAGCCGGTGACAAGAAACCAGTGGAAGGAAAATGCTGCTGTGGCGGTGACTCTCATACTTGTGAGAAAGATGTGGATACATTGGTATTCGATCGTGCAGCCAGTGAGTTTGAAGCGTTGCGTCTTGAAACGGAAGCATCAGGTAAACGTCCGAAGGCGTTCATGCTGACAATCGGTAATTTGGCGATGCGTCAGGCACGTGCACAATATTCCTGCAACTTCCTGGCTTGTGCCGGTTATGAAGTTGTCGATAATCTTGGATTTGAAACAGTAGAGGCAGGAGTAGAGGCAGCTATGGCTGCGAAAGCTGATATTGTTGTAATCTGTTCCAGCGATGATGAATATGCTGAATATGCAGTTCCTGCTTTCAAAGCCTTGAATGGTCGCGCTATGTTTATCGTTGCCGGTGCTCCGGCTTGTATGGATGACTTGAAAGCCGCAGGTATCGAAAACTTCATCCATGTTCGTGTCAACGTATTGGATACCTTGAAAGAGTTTAACGCTAAACTATTGAAGTAAGATGAGAAAAGATTTTAAAAACATCGATATATATGCCGCATTTCAGCCGGTTAACGGTGCTGAATGGCAAAAGGCTAACGGTATCTCCGCCGATTGGAAAACACCGGAACACATTGAAGTGAAGCCTGTTTATACAAAAGAAGACCTCGAAGGAATGGAACACCTCGGCTATGCTGCCGGACTTCCTCCTTATCTGCGTGGTCCGTATTCAGTAATGTACACCCTTCGCCCCTGGACTATCCGTCAGTATGCCGGATTTTCTACTGCCGAAGAATCCAATGCTTTCTATCGCCGTAATCTGGCTTCCGGTCAGAAAGGTTTGTCAGTAGCGTTTGACTTGGCTACTCACCGCGGTTATGACCCCGACCACGAACGTGTAGTGGGGGACGTAGGTAAAGCAGGTGTGTCTATCTGTTCATTGGAAAACATGAAAGTTTTGTTCGATGGTATTCCTTTGAATAAGATGTCTGTATCCATGACGATGAATGGTGCTGTACTTCCGATTATGGCATTCTATATCAATGCCGGTTTGGAACAGGGCGCTAAACTCGAAGAAATGGCAGGTACTATCCAGAACGACATTTTAAAAGAATTCATGGTGCGTAACACCTATATTTATCCACCTGCATTCTCTATGAAGATTATCTCTGATATCTTCGAATATACTTCACAGAAGATGCCTAAGTTTAACTCTATCTCTATCTCCGGTTATCACATGCAGGAAGCAGGTGCTACCGCAGATATCGAGTTGGCTTATACATTGGCTGACGGTTTGGAATATCTCCGTGCCGGAACAGCGGCAGGCATCGATATTGATGCATTTGCTCCGCGTCTTTCTTTCTTCTGGGCAATCGGAACCAATCACTTTATGGAAATTGCCAAGATGCGTGCCGCACGTATGTTGTGGGCAAAGATTGTGAAACAATTTAATCCGAAGAACCCGAAATCACTGGCATTGCGTACTCACTCACAGACTTCCGGATGGTCATTGACGGAGCAAGATCCGTTCAACAACGTAGGACGTACCTGTATTGAGGCTATGGCTGCAGCTTTGGGGCATACCCAATCTTTGCATACTAATGCATTGGATGAGGCTATCGCTCTTCCGACGGATTTCTCTGCACGTATCGCACGTAACACGCAGATTTATATTCAGGAAGAAACTTACATCTGTAAGAACGTTGACCCATGGGGTGGTTCTTATTATGTAGAATCTCTGACTAATGAATTGATTCACAAGGCATGGGATTTGATCCAGGAAGTTGAAAAACTGGGCGGTATGGCGAAAGCTATCGAAACAGGTATTCCTAAAATGCGTATCGAAGAAGCTGCTGCACGTACACAGGCTCGTATCGACAGCGGTCAGCAGACCATTGTGGGTGTGAACAAGTATCGTTTGGAGAAAGAAGCTCCGATTGATATCCTTGAAATTGATAATACGGCAGTTCGTCTTGAACAGATTGAAAACCTGAAACGTTTGAAAGAAGGACGTAATCAGGCAGAAGTGGACAAAGCATTGGCGGCTATCACTGAATGTGTGAAGACTGGCAAGGGTAACTTGCTTGAACTGGCAGTTGAAGCAGCTCGTGTTCGTGCTACTTTGGGCGAGATTTCTTATGCGTGCGAACAGATTGTAGGACGTTATAAAGCAATAATTAGAACGATATCAGGCGTGTATTCATCAGAAAGTAAAAACGATAGCGACTTCAAGCGTGCTTGTGAACTGGCAGAGAAGTTTGCGAAAAAAGAGGGACGTCAACCTCGTATCATGGTTGCAAAGATGGGACAAGACGGTCACGACCGTGGTGCCAAGGTGGTAGCAACAGGTTATGCAGACTGCGGTTTCGATGTGGATATGGGACCATTGTTCCAGACTCCGGCAGAAGCTGCCCGTGAAGCGGTGGAAAACGACGTTCATGTAGTAGGTGTTTCTTCACTGGCTGCCGGACATAAGACATTGGTTCCGCAGATTATTGAAGAACTGAAGAAACTGGGACGTGAAGACATTGTAGTGATTGCCGGTGGTGTTATTCCTGCACAGGATTATGACTTCCTGTATAAGGCAGGTGTAGCTGCTATTTTTGGTCCGGGTACTCCGGTGGCGAAGGCTGCTTGTCAGATTCTGGAGATTTTGATGGATGAAGAATAACAGCTGGAATTCTTCTAAACAATAATATATTCCCGCTTTTTAGACTTGTTTTAGTTTAAAAGGCGGGATGTTTTTTTGTTTATATTCTTTGCTATCTTTTTATTTTGCCTATATTTGCCCAACTTTCATTGGGAAAGGTTTAACAAATGAACGGAAAGAACGACAATATAGATGTCTGTTTTGAGCAGTTTTATGCCGCCAACTTCCCAAGAGTCAAGAACTTTGCAAGGTTATTGACCAAATCGGAGGAAGATGCGGAAGACATTGCCCAGAATATATTTCTTAAGTTATGGACACGCCCTGAACTTTGGCGAGAACAGGAAACCATGACCGGTTATCTCTATACCGTGACCCGGAATGAAATATTCAATCTTTTCAAGCATCAGAAGGTAGAGCAGGAATATGAAGATAAAGTTTTGAAAGCACAGTTGTTGGGTGAGCTTTGTGACGAAGATTCTTCCCTGTTAGAGAATCTGTACTATAAAGAAGTATTAATGCTTATCAAGATGACACTCAGCCAGCTGCCTGATCGTCGTAGACAGGTTTTTGAAATGAGTCGTTTTGAAGGACTTTCTCATAAAGAAATAGCAGATAAATTGCAAATCCCCTTACGCACGGTAGAAGATCACATCTATAAAACATTGACTGAGCTTCGTAAAGTGTTAATGTTTGTTATTCTGTTCCGCTTCTTCCCGTAGTTTCTTTTTCTGAATAGTGATATCTATGTAAGTGTTTCTAAATACAATAATAAATATCACTTTATGAAGAATTATATTCGCGACGTAATCGACCGTTATATTAAGCATGACTATCCGGAAGAAGTCAATCAGGATTTTCGCACATGGTTGACTGATGAGGAGCGTGCCGACGAAAAAGACTGCGAACTCAATAAACTTTGGGAGGCAACCGAAGCTGCCACAACTCCCGGTTATCGTGGCTCTTTGGAACGGATGTACGAGCTAACTGGGATCGGAGTAAGACGGCGGATTCATTATCTACATGTTCGTCTGGCAGTCTGGCAGATAGCAGCGGCTTTATTGATAGCCGTATCTTCCGTTTCGATTTATTTGGCATTGCAGAACCGTCAGGCACCGGATCTGTTGCAAGCATATATTCCTACTGCTGAAATGCGTAATCTCACTTTGCCGGACGGTACACAGGTATTAATAAATTCTCAAAGCACTTTACTTTATCCCAAAGAATTTACGGGTGATACACGTTCCGTTTATTTAGTGGGAGAAGCCGCTTTCAAAGTGAAGCGTGATGAAGAACATCCTTTTATAGTAAAGTCTTCTGATTTTCAGGTGACCGCATTAGGGACAGAGTTTAACGTGACAGCTTATCCGGACGAAGAAGAAGTGACAGCAACATTGATTTCCGGGAAGGTGCTGGTAGAGTATAACGGACAGAAAAATCAGGAAATATTGAGGCCGAACGAGCAGTTGGCTTATAATAAGCGCACCCGTTCTGGAAATGTACTTTGTCCTGATATGCAGGATGTCACAGCCTGGCAGCATGGTGAACTCGTTCTTCGCAGTATGACGCTGGAGGAAATATTCACCCGCCTTGAACGTAAATACCCCTACACATTTGTGTATAGTTTCCGTAGTATGAAAGAAGACCGTTTCAATCTTACTTTCGGGCAAAATGCTTCCATAGAAGAAATAATGGATATTGTTGTTCGTGTAGCAGGGAATCTGGACTATCAGATTGTGGGAGACAAGTGCTATATTTCCAGTGCCGGAAAAAGCAGGCTCCGACATCAGGGGACGAAATAGAACCTGTATATCATACTAATATTAACCTTAAAAATACATTGAGCCTATGCGGAAAAAATATCCGGGAGAAGCTGCAACCTTCCCCCGGATGTGAAATCGAAATTCTTACTATTAGCGTTAATCAGACGCTACTAAATTCGAGAATCTAACTTTATCTGTATAAACTAATACTAAGAAGATGCAGCAAATTTATGAATTAATAGCCAATAAGCAGGCAATCAGTCGAGTATTTATGCTTTTTTTGTGCTGTCTGCTCCTTTCTACCCCTACTTTTGCTCAAAGTAGCAATGCCCGGATTACGATCCATAAGAAAAACATATCGGTCATCGAGGCATTGAAAGAAGTGGAAAAACAAACGAAACTGTCCGTTGGCTACAACGAGTCGCAGTTGAAAAACAAACCCTCCATCAATTTGGCGTTGGAAAAAGCCACGTTGGAGAGTTCTCTCAAAGAAATCCTTAGAAATACGGGATATACCTATCAGTTGAAAGGGAAATACGTAATCATTGTTCCACAGGAAAAACAGGAAGTGGAAGCAGCTTCTGCCAAACGTATCACCGGACGTGTGCTGGATGATAACGGAGAGCCGCTAATCGGTGTCAATGTACATGTAGAAGGAACGAGTGCCGGATCTATCACAGACATGGACGGTCGTTTCACACTCGAAGCTCCGGTAGGAAGCGTGTTGAGTATCAGTTACGTAGGTTATACTCCACAGACGGTAAAAGTGACCGGGCAGAATACATATAGCGTGCAGCTGGCTTCGGATACGAAACTGTTGAGTGAGGTCGTTGTGACTGCACTTGGCATCAAACGTGAGCAGAAAGCATTGAGCTACAACGTGCAACAAGTCAAGTCCGACGAACTGACCCAGATTAAGGATGCTAATTTTGTGAACAGCCTGAATGGTAAAGTGGCGGGCGTTACTATTAATACAAGTTCTTCCGGTGTCGGCGGGGCAAGTAGAGTGGTGATGCGTGGTACGAAGTCCATTGAACAGAGCAGTAATGCCTTGTACGTGATTGACGGTATTCCGATGTATAATTTCGGTGGTGGAGGTGATACGGAATTTGGCTCGAAGGGAGCTACCGAAGCCATTGCTGATATTAATCCGGAAGACATAGAAAGCATTTCCGTACTGACCGGAGCGGCGGCAGCCGCCCTTTACGGTAGTAATGCGGCAAACGGTGCGATTGTGATTACTACAAAAAAAGGACAGGTAGGTAAACTGCAAGTAGGTGTATCCAGTGGCATCGAATGGTTGAATGCTTTTAAGATGCCCGAATTCCAGGGACGTTATGGCACGGGGAGTAATGGTAAAACGGGAAATTCCAATATTTATAGCTGGGGACCGAAGTTAAACTCGGCTGCTCAGACAGGGTATGAACCCGATGATTTCTTTGATACGGGTGCGGTATATACAAATTCCGTTACGCTGTCTACCGGAACGGATAAAAATCAGACATTCTTTTCTGCGGCTGCCGTCAATTCGGCAGGGATGGTCCCGAACAATAGGTATAACAGATATAATTTTACTTTCCGCAATACGACCAGTTTCTTGAATGACAAGATGAAACTGGATGTAAGCGCAAGCTATATTCTTCAGAACGACCGCAACATGACCAATCAGGGGCAGTACTCCAATCCGTTGGTTTCTGCTTATCTTTTCCCTCGCGGGGATGATTTCTCGATCGTGAAGAATTTTGAGCGTTGGGATGAAGCTCGGAAGATTAGCGTACAGTTCTGGCCGCAGGGCGAAGGTGACCTTCGTATGCAGAATCCTTATTGGATTGCTTACCGTAATCTCCGTCTCAACAATAAGAAACGTTATATGGCTTCGGCAGGTTTGAGTTACCAGATTCTTGACTGGCTGAATGTGGCAGGGCGTGTCCGCATCGACAATACTCATAGTGAATATGAAGGCAAGCTTTATGCAAGCAGTAGCAACACGTTGACTGACGGTAGTTCACAAGGGCATTATACAGTAAACAACGGACAATATTCACAGACTTATGCCGATGTATTGGTGAATATAAACAAACGTGTTCAGGATTTTACAATTGTTGCCAATATTGGTGCCAGTTATAGTGGAGTGACCAGTAAGGAATTGGGTTACGCCGGCCCGATACGCGAGACGGGTATTCCTAATCTGTTCAATGTCTACGACCTTGACAATGCGAAGAAACGTGCTACGCAGGTGGGTTGGCGTGAAGCGACCGAGTCTGTTTTTGCCAGTGCCGAAGTAGGGTGGAAAAGTATGCTCTACCTCACCGTGACAGGGCGTAACGACTGGGCTTCCCAGTTGACACATTCTCCGCAGGCTTCTTTCTTCTATCCTTCCGTGGGACTTTCGGCAGTCATCACTGAAATGTTGGAACTGCCCGATTGGGTGGATTATCTTAAAGTACGCGGATCATTCAGTTCTGTAGGTAATCCTTACCCCCGTTTCCTTACTTATCCTACCTATTCGTATGATGCCAATAAGCAGGACTGGAAATCGCAGACGAATTATCCCATAGGCAAACTATATCCCGAACGTACTGATTCATGGGAAATAGGGTTGGATGCAACCTTATTCAAGGATATCAAGCTGAGCGGATCCTTCTATTACGCCAATACTTACAACCAGACATTCGACCCGCGGCTTCCTGTATCATCGGGATATGACAAACTGTATGTACAGACGGGCTATGTACGCAACTATGGTTTCGAGGCTATGTTGTCTTATGGGCATCGTTGGGGAGATTTCGGTTGGGACAGCAGCTTTACTTTCTCGGCCAACAAGAATGAAATCGTCGAACTGGTGAAGGATTATGTTCACCCGGAAACGGGCAAAACTTACAACGTCGATAAACTGGAACTCAAAACTGATGAAGGCCGCGGATTCGGAAAGGCGAAATTTATCCTGAAGGAAGGCGGCACGCTGGGCGATCTTTATACCCATGCCGATTTGAAGCGTGACATTAACGGTAATATCCTGATTGACGATAGCGGCAATGTGACAGCCATCGACAATGCTGGTGACATAAAGTTGGGGAGCGTACTACCTAAAGCAAATCTTGCCTGGAATAATAGCTTTTCTTATAAAGGCATTAATGCCGGTTTCTTGCTGACAGCCCGTTTGGGAGGAATCGTTTATTCGGCAACACAGGCCTACCTCGATCTCTATGGAGTATCAGAGACGTCTGCCGCCGCGCGTGATGCCGGAGGAGTATGGGTGAATGGCCGTAGCCGCGTGAACCCGCAAAGTTTCTATGAAGTGGTAGCGTCGCAGAGCGGGTTGCCTACCTACTATACTTATAGTGCCACCAACCTGCGTCTGCAGGAGGCACATATCGGTTACACCGTTCCGCGCCGCTGGCTGGGCAATGTCTGTGATATCAATGTATCCCTTGTGGGCAGGAATCTCTGGATGATCTACTGTAAAGCTCCTTTCGATCCTGAAGCAGTAGCTACTACGAACAACTATTATCAGGGAATCGACTACTTCATGATGCCGAGTTCCCGGAATATAGGATTCAACATAAAGATTAACTTCTAAATACTATGATGGACATGAAACGAAAATATAACATTCTTCTGATAATGATCCTTTCATTATTTCTGTTTCCCTTGGGCGGTTGTTTCGACAGTGATATTAACCGGAGCATGTATGAGGCGGACGGAGAAGAAATGCAGCGTGAGAATCACATTGTGGGTGCTACGCTCAAAGGGATGCAGGGACTGGTGGTTCCTACACGTGAGCACCTTTACCAGTTTATGGATGCCATGGCGGGAGGAGCTTATGGTGGCTATCTGGAAGGAATCGTAGACACTTGGGTGATGAAATTCTCCACATTCAATCCCGAACAGGGATGGCTCAAATCCCCGTTTTCCGATCCGATTAAAGACATGTACCCGCAGTACCGCGATATGCTGAACAAGACGGATGACCCTGTGGCTCTGGCATTCGGTAAGATTCTCCGGGTGTGCATCATGCATCGTGTGACGGACATTTACGGTCCGATTCCTTATTCGAAGATGATGGATAATGATAATTCGGGTGAAGACCTGGCTGTCCCTTACGATTCGCAGGAGCAGGTGTATACACAGATGCTGAAAGAACTGGAAGAAGCGGACAAAGTGTTGGAGGAAAACAAAGACCTGTCATCCGAGGCTTTCCGCAAACTGGAAGACTTGTATTACGGAAACATTTCCAAATGGCGTAAGTTCGTACATTCCATGCAACTTCGTATTGCCATGCGTATGAGCTATGTCAATCCGACTGAGGCGCAGCGTATTGCGCAGGAGGCTGTAGAAGCGGGAGTGATTGAATCGAATGAGGACAACGCCATGCTTCATGTAGCGGAGAACCGTTCGGAATTGCTGTTTAATAACTGGAATGACTACCGTATCAGTGCCGATTTGGTTTCTGTTATGAAAGGTTACGAAGACCCTCGTTTGGATAAGATGTTTGTCAAAGGCGTGCAGACAGTCGATCAGGATGGCGAGAAAGTCGAAGTGAACGACTATTATGGTGTACGTATCGGCATATTCACCCAGAAGAAAGACGACATGATTAACCTTTACTCAAAGCAGGTGATTTCCAGCACCGACCCTTATCTCTGGATGAATGCGGCGGAGGTGACTTTCCTTCGTGCCGAAGGCGCGTTGCGTGGTTGGAATATGGGAGGCGATGCGCAGGCATTGTATGAAAAGGCTATTGCCCTTTCATTCGAAGAGCGCGGCGGAGCCACCGGAGCGGACCAATATGTGAAGGATGCGGCGAAAAAGCCTTTGGATTATGTGAATCCGATGGATGGGTCTGATATTAAGTATAGTCATCCGGCTGTAAGCACCATTACGATTGCCTGGGAGCCGGGAGCGGAGTATTTCGAACGGAATCTGGAGCGTATCATTACTCAAAAATGGATTGCAATATTCCCGCTGGGGCTGGAAGCATGGGCGGAACATCGTCGTACGGGTTATCCGAAGTTATTGCCTGCCGTGGAGAATAAAGACCCCAACAATAGTGTGAATGTAACGATCGGTCCCCATCGTCTGCCTTTCCCTGCCGATGAATATACGGGAAATCCGAAGTACATAGATCAAGCTGTACAAATGCTGAATGGTCCCGATGCCGCCGGAACAAAACTTTGGTGGGATAAGAAAGACCATTCCATCGAGAATAGTCAATCCTCAAACTAGAACAAACCTTTAAATCAATGAGATTATGAAATATAAATCAATCTTTAAGTTATGCTTGCTGACTACTTTTCTGTCGGTTGCCGCCGTCGGTTGTGACGACTGGACGGAAATGGAAATACACGATAGTCAGGTGAATGGGTTTAAGGAACAGAATCCGCAGGAATATGCAGCATATACACAGAATCTCCGTGCATATAAGGCTACGAAACACGCAGTCGTTTATGCCCGGTTGGATAATGCTCCGGAAGTATCTACCGGTGAGAAGGATTTTCTCCGTGCGTTGCCGGACAGTATCGATATAGTGACGATGCGTAATGCCGACCGCCTGTCCGAATATGATCGGGAGGATATGAAGTTGGTGCGTGAGGATTATGGGACGAGAGTGCTTTACTATATAGACTGCACGGCTGAAGATAAGCTGAACACCTCTGTTGCTTCTGCAGTTGAGGCAGTGCGTACAGGGACATTTGACGGTATTGCCCTCGGTTCGGAAGGTGCTGCGGTAGATGTTTCGGCGTTAAGGCCGCTTGTGGATGCTTTGGGACAGACACCGTGTCTGTTAGTTTTTGAGGGTACTCCTTCTTTGTTGCCGGAAGCGCAGCGCAGCCTTTTCAACTATTTTGTGCTCGATATTTCCGCTGCATCCGATGAATATGATATAGAAACCTCCGTACTCTATGCCACCGGATATGGCAAGGCCGCCCCGGAGCGTCTGTTGCTTGCAGTCACTCCTGACGGTACATTGACCGACTATAACGGAGTGACGCGTAATGCTATCGCCGGAGCAGCTTACGGTGCTCTCAATATGGATACACCGTTGGGAGGCATTGCTATTTACAATATCTCTGCCGATTACTACGATACTGATATTATTTATAAACAGACCCGTGGAGGCATTCAATTTTTGAATCCCGCTTCGGTTCACTAAACGATGGAAGCTATGAGAATACATAAACTTTATCAGTGCTTTGCAGCCGCAGTTTTGTTATTTCTGCCGGTTGCCTGTGATAATACGGATTACAGCGAAAAGTCACCGTTCGATAATTCGGCATACTTGAATGTAGCTGCCAGTAAAAATACGGAGGCTTTCACTTTTAACCGTAAAGTGACAAGCCAGACAAAAGCCTTTAACGTGAACTTGACTTATCCGTCGGGGAATGACGTGAAGGTCAGCCTGAAGGTAGACCCTTCAATGATTAGCACCTATAATGCAAAGAATGACACCCACTATGAAGCACTTCCCGAAGCATATTACCAGTTGTCGACAGACGCGGTGACTATTCCGGCAGGGAAGACTACTTCCGAAGAAATACGCATCAAGTTTCTGAAACTCGATGAACTGGAGATTGATGCTACCTATCTTTGTCCTCTTTCTATAGGAGGAGCCGAAGGAGTGGGCATCATGAACGGTTCACGCACAATGTATTACCGCGTGCGTCGTTCCAGTGCCATCACTACGGCAATGAACCTGAAGAACGTGTATGTCGCCGTTCCGGGATTCGATAAGGGAAGCCCTACCGCAGATGTAGTGAATAATCTGACAGCTATTACAATGGAAGCAATCATACGGATTAACCAATTTGATGATGAAACGAATATTTCCTCCATAATGGGTATCGAGCAGTATTTGTGTGTACGTTTGGGAGATACGGGCTTCCCTCGTCAGCAGTTGCAGGTTCAGACCCCTGTGGGCAAATTTCCTACTGCCGACAAAAAACTCCAGCTTCAAGCGGGAGAGTGGTATCACATCGCATTGACGTGGGATTTGAATACGCAGGTGATTGCTTTCTATGTGAACGGAAAATTGCAAAGCAGGGAAGAAGGACACGGCAAGAGTGATGTAACAACCATTAGTTTGGGGGATAAACTGGCGGATGATGACAATGGTAATGGCGGTGACTTTAATTTCTATTTCGGACGTTCGTACGGTGAATCTCATGATATAATTCGTCAGCTGAATGGTGATATTTGTGAAGCCCGTATATGGAGCGTGGCACGTACCGAACAGCAAATCTATGAGAATATGTATAATATCGATGACCCGGCAGCCGAATCTGATTTACAGGCTTACTGGAAATTTGACGAAGGCACTGGAAATACTATTATAGACCGGACCGGACATCACAATGATGCGAAGATGATTCCATACTGGACGAATGACACCTATACACAGCCACGTCCGAAAACGGAAGCAGAGTTATGGCCCAGTGGTGTGGAAGTGCCTATAATGAATAAATAAGTCAAAGTGGTTATAAACTAAAAACGAATGACGATATGAAACGAATATTAAAATATATCTGGCTTTGGGGCTTGTTGTCTTTATGCGTTTCTTCTTGTGAGGAAGAAGCGGCTGTAATCAATCCTGATGTTTCGCATGATAAACCGACAGAAGTGGTCATAGGTGATTCGCCAAGATTGTGCAGCGATCTGCAGAAAGATAATCAACAGGTGTTCCTTATAGTTACTGATAAAGAGAATGAGGTCGTAACAGACCATGTGTCTGTAGTAATGAAAGAAGCCGCTGCGGGAACGAAGAATTTGACAGTGGTGGTAGATAAAGATTTCGATGTGGAAGCTTTCCAATTAGCATATACCAACTCGAATTACACATTGTTACCGGATAATGCTTATGAATTGGGCAATGGTGGTAGTCTGACAATTGCTGCCGGAGCTATGCAATCGGGTAAGATGACTTTAATTCTTAAGGGATGGATGTTACCGAAAGTTGAGAATAATATAACTTCTTTGAAAACTACTCAATTTCTACTTCCTCTTCGAATAAAGGAGGATGGTGAATATCAAACGTTGCTTTATCGTATCAATTGGACCAATGGAAAGTTTCGTTTGACTTCTGACAAAGGATATACTTGTATAGGATATGTTGACACAGAAAAGATGAGTCCTTTGGTAAGTTCTGTGTATTGGTTGCAAGAAAATTTTATGGTTTTTGACAGCACTCGATTTCCTCAACTTTTTGATGTTGTAAATCTACTAAGAGCTACTATTGATGCAGGAGGTAAACTGAATTTGAATGCAGATATAAGCCATGTATTGAAAAATGCAGATAAGTATATCCGCCCCTTGCAGTTAATGGGCATGAAAGTTTGTCTAACAGTGAAAAATAGTTCAGCTATAGGCTTTTGTCATCTGACAGATGGTGAGATTGATAATTTGGTAGCACAAGTGAAAACCGCAGTAGAATTGTATGGATTGGATGGCATCGATCTTTGGGATGATAGTGATGAATATGGAGCAAATGGAATAAAGAACACCAGTGCCTATCCAAAATTAATAAAAGCTTTGCGTGGGGCATTATCAAAGGAAACTATGTTAACGGTTGCTGATAAGGGGGAAGCGACAGCAACCTTCTTTGACAAAGAAAAATGTGGTGGTATAGAAGTTGGCAAATACATTGATTATGCTTACAATGGATATATAAATCAATATTCTATTCCTTTTTGGACTGATTTTGAAGTGCCTGATGCAGACTGGCTGGTTCATGGACGAAAGCCTTTTGCTGGTTTGGATAAAGAATGTTTTGTTTGTTTTGCACAGGATTTTACAAAGAGTGTCCTCGCCGAACATGAAATGAAAGAGGATATGGATTATATGTCTTTTATGATGGATATAGAGGGTAGTGGTGAAATAATACCTAACGGAGTGACTGTTTTTCAAGAAAGTAAGGGATATATCGCTTACGATATTCCTGATAATACTCGGGGAGCGGAAGGAATAACACAGGCTCCTATGGATGATATGAATTGGTTATATGATCCTAATTTTGAAACTCAAGTAGTCAGATTTCCTCACGAATCGGGTGCTGTAGGAAATGATGTTAATAATACTTATTTCCGTAAAGACTGGTAACAGCCTAAAATGCTAATTCTCCATATCGAGAATCCATAAAGCTTTTCTGGGGGCTATTATTTATTCTTTTGATAATAAAGTAGTACATCAGAATGAGTAATCAAACAGTTGTCAGTCATTTCGGACTGGCTGATGTCGAATATGTCCGTAGTTTATAGTTGAATACAACAAAATAACTTTTTTACTAATAAATTGAATAATGAAGAATGTATTGAAAATCTGGTTAGTCGACAACACTGTAACCGTCGACAACAAAGACGATAAGATCGGTCAGCTCGAATCGTCCGGTAATCTTTCGTTGCAGGACATCCTCAACGAGATGCACAAGGAGGACACCGGGCTCCGTCCCGAAACCATCGAGCACGTCGTGAAGCTCTACAACCGTGTGGTAGGCGACCTCATCCTTAGTGGATATAGTGTCAACACCGGTCTTTACCACGCCGTAGCACAACTCCGCGGCGTTATCGATGGCGGAAGATGGAATCCCGAAAAGAACTCCGTCTACGTTTCTTTCACCCAAGACAAAGAACTGCGTGAAGCTATCGCCCAAACCTCTATCAGTATTCTGGGCGAACGCCAAAACGTGATGTACGTTGCCGGATTCTCACCTGCCACCGCCACTGCAGGCCGTCCGTTCACGGTCAACGGCCGTATGTTGAAAATTGCAGGTACGGATTCTTCCGTCGGAATCACTATCTCCGACAGTAAGGAACAAACCACACCGGTCGACCTCAATATGCTGGCCGTCAACAACCCGTCGCAACTCACATTCATTGTTCCTGCCGGGCTGGCTGATGGCGAATATACCCTCACCGTCACTACTCAGTATGCAGGAAGCACGCTCTTGAAAACACCCCGAACCGCTATCGCTACTTTCTATGTCGGCAAGAAACCCGATGCGGGAGGTGGCTCCGGCTCTGGTGGAAGCGGCGGAGGAAGCGGAGAAGCTCCCGATCCTGCAGAATAAAATGTTCTCTTGGCCGGATGTAGCAACCCCCCGCCCGGTTTATGCAGAGAGGCTGCATAGCTCTATACACGCATCATGTATAGAGTTGTGCAGCCTTCGTGTATAGGGCTATACATGATGCGTGCATAACTCTGATATTTTTTCTTGTTTTGCTCTCTTTTTTATCAAATACTTACGAATATAACCATATTTGAGTTTGGTGTTTAGCTATCTTTTTTGTACTATATTTGTTTATAGTACTAATTTATTAGTACTTTTGTCTCTACCGAAAGAAAATATTAAAGATTATGGCAAGAATAACGATTCCTTATGCAGTGGCAGATTTCGCAGAAATGCGCGAACGTGGCTTTTATTATGTCGATAAGACAAATTACATTCCGGGACTTGAAGACTACAAGGCTCCTGTTTTTCTCCGTCCCCGCCGTTTCGGGAAAAGTCTACTCATCTCCATGTTGGCCCACTACTACGACCGTACGAAAGCGAATCGTTTTGAAGAACTCTTCGGCGGCACTTGGATTGGCGAACATCCTACGAAAGAGCATAATCAATATATGGTGATTCGTTATGACTTCTCGGCTATGGTGATGGCGAATGACATGCAGGGACTGGCACAGAACTTCAATGACTTGAATTGTGGACCCGTGGAAGTCACGGTAGAACATAACCGTGATTTATTTGGTGATTTCCAGTTTACAACCAAAGGGGATGCTTCCAAGATGCTTGAGGAGGTACTTACATATGTACGTTCACATGGACTTCCCAAAGCCTATATCCTGATTGACGAATATGATAACTTCACCAATCAATTGCTTACTTCTTATAATGATCCGCTTTATGAAAAGGTAACCACCAGCGACAGTTTTCTTCGTACCTTCTTTAAAGTAATTAAAAAAGGCATAGGCGAAGGTACTATCCGCACTTGTTTCTGCACAGGCGTATTGCCGGTTACTATGGACGACCTGACTAGCGGATACAACATTGCGGAAATCCTCACCCTCGAACCGTCTTTCCTCAATATGCTCGGTTTCACCTATGAAGAAACGAAGACATACTTGCGCTATGTACTTGATAAATATACTCCCGGTGCAAGCGAAGAACGTTTCGAGGAAATCTGGCAACTTATTGTGAGTAACTACGACGGTTATCGTTTCAGCCCCAGTGGTGAGCGTCTTTTTAACTCCACTATTCTGACCTATTTCCTTAAGAAATTTGCTGCTAATGCCGGAAGCATTCCGCCCGAACTGATCGATGAGAACCTGCGTACGGACATCAACTGGATTCGTCGCCTGACTCTTTCGCTTACCAATGCCAAAGAAATGCTCGATGCCCTGGTGATAGACGACGAACTGTCCTACAACGTTACCGACTTGTCCAGTAAGTTCAATAAAAAGAAGTTCTTCGAGAAAGAATTCTATCCTGTCAGCCTGTTCTACTTGGGCATGACCACCTTGAAGAGTGCTTACCGCATGGTACTCCCCAACATGACTATGCGCAGCATCTACATGGATTATTACAACCAACTGAACAAGATTGAAGGCAACGCCAGCCGCTACGTCCCGGTTTACGAGCTGTATGATTCCAACCGTAGTCTCGAACCCCTCGTCCAAAACTATTTCGAACAATACTTGGGACAATTCCCCGCACAGGTCTTTGATAAGATTAATGAGAACTTCATCCGTTGTTCTTTTTACGAGCTCGTCTCCCGCTATTTGAGTCGTTGCTATACCTTTGCCATCGAGCAGAACAACTCCGTAGGCCGTTCGGATTTCGAAATGACCGGCATCCCCGGCACGGATTATTATACAGACGACCGCGTGGTGGAATTCAAATACTATCATGCCAAAGACGCTGACCGGATGCTGGCCCTAACCGAACCGCTGGCCGAACACGTGGAGCAAGTGAAAGGCTATGCAGAAGACACGAAAAGGAAATTTCCCAATTATCATGTCCGCTCGTATGTGGTGTATATCTGTGCCAACAAGGGATGGAAGTGCTGGGAAGTGTAGTAGGAATCATTTGTCGATAAATATGAGGAAGAAGTAATTATACTTTCTTATTCCTCGGGTAGCCATCGACTGACATTTCGTGTGTCAGTACTGAATTCTACTCCCACCTTTTTGACTTCCCGTTCATCTGCCTGATAAGGGATAAGATACCCTTTATCTTCGATTTGCTGTAATGCCTGCTCGGCTGTGCCATTCAGCTTGAATTCGAACACATAAATATACTTCGGTGTTTTGACAACTGCATCGGCCCGTCCTTTTGCACTGCGTACTTCTGCTTGTGTGAACTGTCCCATGAGCTTGAATATCAGATAGAAAACAGTCTGGTAATGTCGCTCTGTCTGGTCATTCAGTTCGTAAGGTATATCGGCAAAGAAGGCTTGAAGACGGGTTAGAAAGGCATTGATATTGCCACTTTCCAACTCATGGACAAATTTGCCAATATAGAAATCTTGCTCATTATCGGGAATATTAGAGTAGAATGGTAGAAGGAAATTCATAAAGCCATATCTCACTTCATCATTGGGAAAAGCAAGTTGATAAGTCTTGAAACGAGGGTCGTATTCTTTAATTGTCAGATACCCGCTTTGATAAATCAGCGGAATAGGGTTCCTGCTTTCTGCCCGGTATTCGTTGAATGACGCTGCGTTTGCTTCCACTCCGTCAATGAGCGTCCGCAGGTCATAGTTACTATCCATCAGCATCTTGACAAGGAAAGTAGGAGTTCCTGTCTGAAACCAGTAATTCTCAAATTTATATCCGTCGAACACATTCAATACACTGAACGGATTGAACACACCTTCTGCATATTCACAGAAATGATACCCGTCATACAGTGCAGTCATCTTATGGATTGTATCTTCCGGGGTCATCCGGTTGTATGAGGCTAGCTTATCCAATTCCGGGGTGAATGTATCTGTCAGTTCTTGCTTGGTGATGCCGCAAATGGTGGCATAAGGCGGTTTCATGCTGATGTCATTCAGTTGGTTTAAATCACTGAATACACTGACTTGTGAGAATTTGGTAACACCTGTCAGAAAGACGAAACGCAGATAGCGGTCAGTGCTTTTTAGTACTCCATAGAATGCTTTTAGCATTTTACGGTATTCTTCAAACAAAGGCAGATTGTCCAAAGCCTGTAACAGAGGTTTGTCATATTCGTCTACTAATACGACTACTTGTTTCCCGCTTTGCACGCATGCACGCTCTATAATATAGGCGAATCGTTCTTCCGGTTGTCGATCTTGTTTTTCGGTTCCGTAGATTGCTTCCCATTTCTCCAGATGTTGGTTGAGCATCGCTGTCAAATCTGCCGGAGAATCATACTTGCGTGCATTCAGGTCAATATGAAAAACCGGATAGACTTGCCAGTCAACTTCCATTTGTGAGATGGCTAGTCCTTCGAACAAGTCTTTACGTCCCAAAAAGTAAGCCTCGAAAGTAGAAATCAACAGGCTTTTTCCGAAGCGTCGGGGACGGCTAAGGAAATAGGGGATGCTTGTTGATACCATTTTTCCGACAAGAGCAGTTTTATCTACATACAGATAATTTCCTTTGCGAATTTTCTCGAAAGTTTGTATCCCGATGGGTAATTTGCGGTTTAAATCAATCATACTTGTTCTTTGTTATAAGAATTCTACTCTTGCAAAGGTAACATATTCTGTGGGATATTGTTCTTTTAGACAAATATTCGTGTAACTTTGTAGGCTGATAATATAAAACAAGAAGAGAAAAAATGATAGTTTGCATAGCCGAAAAGCCGTCTGTAGCACGTGATATAGCCGAAGTACTCGGTGCTCATACCAGAAAAGAAGGATATATAGAAGGAAACGGATACCAGGTGACCTGGACATTCGGGCATCTTTGTACCCTGAAGGAGCCACATGAATACACGCCTAACTGGAAATCATGGAATTTAGGTAGTCTGCCGATGATTCCTCCACGTTTCGGCATCAAGCTGATAGAGAATCCTACCTACGAAAAACAATTCCACATTATCGAGGGGCTGATGCAGAACGCGGATGAAATCATCAACTGCGGTGATGCCGGGCAAGAAGGAGAATTGATTCAGCGCTGGGTGATGCAGAAAGCCGGTGCACGCTGTCCGGTGAAGCGTCTGTGGATTTCTTCATTGACAGAAGAAGCCATCCGGGAAGGATTTGCCAAACTGAAAGACCAGACGGATTTCCAATCACTCTATGAAGCCGGTCTTTCCCGTGCGATGGGTGACTGGTTGCTGGGAATGAACGCTACCCGTCTTTATACTATTAAATACGGTCAAAATAAACAGGTACTCTCTATTGGTCGTGTACAGACACCGACTCTGGCATTGATTGTCAACCGTCAATTGGAAATAGCCAATTTTGAACCCAAACAATACTGGGAGTTGAAAACCAATTACCGGGATACCACTTTCTCTGCACTCATCCGCAAAAGTGATGAAGAAATAGCTGCGGAAGAGGAAAAGAACGGTGGAAAAAAGAAAATAGATAATCCGGGCATCGACCCTATTGCCAACCGGGAAGAAGGCGAGGCACTGGTAGAACGCATTAAGAATCTTCCGTTTGTAGTCACCAGTGTAGGCAAGAAAGATGGGAGGGAGTTTGCTCCACGTTTGTTCGACTTGACCTCACTTCAGGTAGAATGCAACAAAAAATTCGCTTATTCGGCCGATGAAACACTGAAACTGATTCAGTCTCTTTATGAGAAGAAGGTGGCCACCTATCCGCGTGTCGATACCACTTTCTTGAGTGATGACATTTATCCGAAATGTCCTGCTATCCTGAAAGGACTCCGTGATTACGAGGTGCTGACAGCTCCGTTAGCCGGTACCACGCTTCCTAAATCAAAAAAGGTATTTGACAACTCGAAGGTGACGGATCACCATGCCATTATCCCTACCGGAGTCTATGCTCAAAACCTGACGGATATGGAACGCCGTGTCTACGATCTGATAGCCCGTCGTTTTATAGCCGTGTTCTATCCGGACTGTAAGATTTCTACTACTACTGTAATGGGAGAAGTGGATAAGATAGAATTCCGGGTAACCGGAAAACAAATTCTGGAACCGGGATGGCGTGTTGTGTTTGCCAAGGAAGTAAAAGACCCTACCGAAGAAAAAGAAGAAGAGGATGAAAATGTACTTCCTGCTTTTGTGAAGGGCGAAAGTGGTCCTCACATTCCGGACCTGAATGAAAAATGGACGCAGCCGCCCAGACCTTATACCGAAGCAACATTGCTTCGTGCTATGGAAACGGCCGGGAAACTGGTGGACAATGATGAACTTCGTGATGCCTTGAAAGAGAATGGCATCGGTCGTCCGTCTACCCGTGCGGCTATTATTGAAACGTTGTTTAAGCGAAATTATATCCGTAAGGAAAGAAAGAATCTGATTGCTACCTCGACAGGTGTGGAACTGGTGCAGATCATCCACGAAGAGTTGCTGAAATCGGCAGAACTGACCGGGATCTGGGAAAAGAAGTTGCGGGAGATTGAAAAGAAAACATACGATGCCCGCCAGTTTCTCGAAGAACTGAAGCAGATGGTTTCGGAAATCGTGATGAGCGTACTTTCTGATAATACGAATCGACGTATTACTATTCAGGATGCAGTTGCTGCAAAAGCCGGAGAGAAAGAAAAGAAGGAACCTAAAAAGCGTGAACGAAAACCGAGTACACCGAAAGAAAAGAAACCAAAGGCGGAAAAAAAGACGAATGAAGTGAAAACCGATTCGCCCGGTTCTCCGGCTCCGATGGCTACGGCTGCTTCAACTCCTTCTGCAACAGGTGGGGGAGATGCGTTTGTTGGTCAACTCTGTCCGCTTTGTGGTAAAGGAACCATCATTAAGGGGAAGACTGCTTACGGATGTTCGGAATGGAGAAATGGATGTACTTTCCGAAAGAGTTTCTGATAGAAAAGAAGTGACCCTGCTATTGTTTTTCACTGATTTATTTTGTGTTTTCAATAAATTATTCATATGAGCCGCTTTATAAACTACTATAAGAAGATATTCTCACAAGAGTACATGGATCGCACTATTTCGGGTGGGATCAAATCACAACTCACCTTGCTACTCATTACCATCGCTACGGTGCTGGCTATCTTTTCTGTTATCGTGATGCTCTTTTCCATCCAACTGCATGGACACGAGGAGTGGGGAGAAAAGCTCTGGGTGGTGTACAACAACTTTGTAGATCCCGGTAACCAGATAGAAGAGACAGCTTGGCCTAACAGGATGTTAGTGGGACTTATCAGTTTTTCGGGATCCATTTTGTTGGGTGGTGTGCTTATCTCTACCATCTCTAATATTATAGAGCGGCGTGTAGGGGTGGTATACACAGGGCGGATGACTTATCGTAATATAAAAAATCATTATGTGTTGATAGGATTCAATGAGTTGTCCATCAATATGATACGTGAACTGTATAACGAATGTCCTTCAGCACGCATCTTGCTGATGAGCGGTATAGAGGCGGCAACAGTGCGCCATCGTATACAGTCGGCCCTCCCCATCGAGATAGAGCGGCAAGTGCTTGTTTACTTTGGCAATATTGAGTCGATTGAAGAACTTCAGCGGTTGAACATAGCGAGTGCTATTGAGGTGTATGTGTTGGGAGATGAAGAACGTTACGGACGTGATGCTAAGAATATAGCTATTGTGCATTTGGTGAGTGCTCTGCGTGGTAAATGTTCCGGCGGCGAGATGATGCCTGTGTATGTGCAGTTCGACAGCATCCCTTCATATTCTAACATACAGAAAATGAATTTGCCGCCCGAAGTATTTAGCATAGAAGGCAAACCTAATATTTTCTTTCGCCCCTTTAACCTCCACGAAAATTTGGCCCGGCAGCTATGGAGCCTCTACGCAGCCGATTGTGAAAGGCGTTATGATCCGCTGGATTATCGCCCCATAAGCATAACGCAACAGCCTGATGGAAGTTGGAGTGCTACCAGTCAAGACTATGTGCATCTGGTTATCGTGGGATTCAACCGAGTGGGACGTTCGTTGCTACTCGAAGCACTACGTATCTGCCATTATGCCAATTATGATGACCGCCTGCCTGCGGATGAACGTATACGTACCCGCATCACTTTAGTGGATCGCGAGATGGAAGCACAGAAAGACTACTTCAAAGCTCAGTTTCCTTATATAGAGAGTCAAATAGATGATATTGAGGTGGAATATTGCCATGACGACATTTGCAGTACTGCTATGCGTACCCGCCTGCAGCAGTGGGCACAAAATAAACATTGTATGCTTACAGTGGCCATTTGTGTGCATGATCCAGATTTGAGTCTTTCATTAGGACTCAACTTACCGCATGAAGTTTATCAATATCAGTGTCGTGTGCTAATCCGTCAGGAGTTTAATAATGATTTGTCGTCGATGGTGGACGACGAGAAGGGACGCTATCGCTATGTCAAGGTGTTTGGTATGGTAGACAGGGGAATAAAGAAAAACATCTTGCAAGATAAACTGGCTTTGTATGTGAACTATTTATACGATTGTTGTTATGCTGATGAAAGTCTCAAACAAAAAGAGGTATTGAAGAAGATGTATGAATCCTACGGTAACCACTCTGCTGACTTTATTTTGATGAACCATCAGGCGCAGTTTCTGTGGAATAAACTAAGCGAGCCGTTGCGTTGGGCTAACCGCTATCAACTAGATGCCTACAGTGTATTTTGTCGCACACTGGGCTACGGCATCAGACGGAGTGACCGCTCACCGACACGCATATCCGAATCTATGTTCAATGAAGAACTGCCAGCTCAAGTTTTGTATTTGTTAGTGCGCATGGAGAAGTACCGATGGAATGCCGAGCGTACAGTGGCCGGCTGGAGACGTGCTAAGGTGAAGGATAAAGTATTTTTGCAACATCCTCTTATTATGCCTTTCAGCGAGCTACTGCAAAAGCATCCCGAGGAGCTAGAGAAGGACGCTGATGTTATTTATAATCTGCCCTACATACTGGCATTGGGAGGATATGAACTTTATAGATTGGACGATCAATAGATCTATTTAACATTTGTATATAACGACACAACATTTAGATACATGAAAAACGTAAAAGTCTTTATTGCTTCGTCGGCAGAACTCGATGAAGATAAATTGCAGATGGATCTCTACTTTTCGCAGAAGAATAAGGGATATAGGAAACGTGCCATCTGCTTCGAACAGCGTACCTGGCGTGATTTTCCCAGTTACCTTTCCGAGGAGCATCTGCAGAATAGATATGATGATTACATTCGCCAATGTGATATTGTGATTTTTCTTTTCCACACTCGTTTGGGGCAATATACGCTACGCGAACTGCAAGTTGCTTTTGAACAAGTGAAGGCGAGTGGTGGTAAACGTCCCAAAATTTACATTTATGCTAAACGCGACGAGCATGGCGCGGCACTACTGGAGAAACTAAAACAATACAGTGAGCAAGAATATGGGCACTTCTGTGATACTTATGCCGACTACAATGAGTTGTTTCATCACTTTGACTATCAGTTAACGCAACTGGAAAACGAAGGTTTCATACGTCCCGATCCTGTAGACTTGCCACGTACGAGACGTTTTGTACTGCTTTGTTTGCTGCCTGTGGTGATAGTGGCTCTTTTCTTGCTGGCCTATCAGTTGTGGCAACCTGTGACGTTTAGGGTCGAACTAAAAGAGAATATAGCTACCACACTGCCCTTCCGGGGAGCTACGCTCACGCTGAAGTATGCCGATGTAGTGGAAACCCGTGAACTGGCTACGTTGCAAGAGATGGTGAAATTTGAAGGCATCAACCGCAAGCATGCTTGGCTCGACGACTTCACGCTAAGTTTCAAAGCTAAGGGCTATATGGCTGTAGATACTACACTAAGTTACACCCATGTTTGCTCTCTGAACATTTGTCGTAATAATGATGCCGGTCTGCTGAAAGGGATAGTGACTGATGAAGAGAGAAGACCCGTAGCCGATGCTCGTGTGCAGGTACTGGACTACTCTGCACAGACCGGGGCCGATGGTTCCTTCTTGATAGAGGTGCCGTTATCGCAGCAAGCCACTAGCTATCGTCTCACTGTGATGAAAGAAGGCTTCGAGATTTGGGATTACAATGGGGTAGCTCCGTCGCCTACTGAGCAGATGCGCATAGCCTTGCGCAAAAAATAGTATAACCTTCAAACAACAGTGTACTCTCATGAAAAAACTCCTGTTTACAGTTGCGATATGTGTAGCTACTTTTTCGGTTATATGTGCACAGAGCCAACGCGGCACTGTAGTGATACAAAATTCTGGCAAAAAAGCCTTGCCGCAAGTGAATATAGTGATAGAGGGGGCTACACCCACTACCAGTGATGCACGGGGTTGTTTTGAGGTGCAACTACCCAATCATATAGAGGGGCAACGGTTGCTTATACAACAGATAGCCTATCGTGACTGGGTGGTGGTTAATCAACACATGGTGAACCAATGGGTATATGCACCTACCAAAAACTATCGGGTAGATATGTGTGCTAAAGAGGAGTATACAGCTAGAGTAGAGCAATTCTACCAAATAGGTAAAACCAATGCGAAGGCTAAGTACACTAGTGCCATGGCGCAACTCAAACAACTCAAAGAGGAAGGTAAAGTGAATAGCGACCATTATATGCAGCGTCGGAAAGAGATACAGGCGGCCCTGAACAATGCGCAAGAGATGTTAGACTGTTATGTCCCCTTGTTAGTAGCCATTAATACAGATTATTTGGAGCCTATAGAGAAACAGGCGCAGCAGTTAGTGACGCAGGGGAAACTCGATGAGGCTATCGGCTTATACGAAGGATTACAATTGGAAAAGAAGTTGGCGCATGACCTTGGTCTGAAGAAACAGTGGGATGAAGATATTGAAGACATGATACCCACCTTAGAACGATTTGCGCAAACATTGGTACTGCAAGGTGGTGAGGAGAGTTATCAGAGGGCGGGAAAGTTGTTTAAAATGATAGCCGACAGCAGCCCTACGCACATGAACCGTAATGCCGACTATGCGAACTTCGCTTATCATCAGAGAAACTTTACAGATGCCGAGATTTACTACAAGAAAGCCGTAGAGCACAGCAAAACACCTTACGATTTGGCTGATTGGTATACAAAACTAGGCCTTATATATGATGATGTGAACCGTTTGGACGAGAGCTTTGATTATTTTAACAAGGCGATACAGGTGCTCGATAAGCTACCAAAAAACATGTTGGCTACAGCCGAACTTGCCGTGAACCTCAATATCAATTTTTCGGTCCTGCTCCTTAAGATAGTGCGCAAGAGTGCGGATAACGAAAAAAAGAAGGGATGCCAACTGGCACTTAATATGCTTAAGGAGGCTGTGAATATCCTATTAGCTTTAGGATCTACGCAGATGCAAGATTACGAATCGAAGCTCATGGCTTGTTATCAAAACATGGCTGTTTTCTATAGAATAATTGATGATAAGAAAGGGCTGGCACAAGTTCAATCGGGTATCGACAAACTCGATATGGTCAGTGCGGAAGCCGATACACAACTAGACTATTGGGTGTCGAAGGTAAATCATGCTCACTACAATCAAAAATATGCCGAGATGTTGGCTGCTTGCCAGAAAGCTGATGAGGTTGTAGAAAAATTGTATCGTAACAATCCCCGTCAGTATAAGATAGAGCGTATCACTGTCTATCAGTTGTTGGCTACCGCCTACTATGAGTTAGACCGGTATGTTGAGGCGGTGAACATTGACGAAGAAGGATTGGCTATTTTCAATACCCTCCCTGACGAGGAGAAAGATATGCAGCGTGAACTCTATTATAACTTATATTACAATCTTTATCAGTGCTACTATTATACCCAACAGCATAATGAAGCTTATGATGCTATCGAAAAAATCCATCCATATTTGAAGATTGAGGAGCCACAATATGCTGTAAGTATATGGTTCACAGCTCTCAATGCAGCTTACAATTTAGGACGTTATGAAATTATGAAATATGGCAAAGAAATCGTCGAAACCCTTAAGGTGTGTCAAGATAACGAGACTTTTTATTCGCAGGTCAATGCTTGTTATGCTTTATTGGGTGCACTCTTTTTCAATACCGGTCATGTGGACACGGCTCTTTATTTCTATGACCTTAGCGATAAGTGTGCTGCTCAGCACGGACATACGCGTATGTTAGCTTACAATAAACTTAATCGTCTGTCACTTAGTCTTATATGCCATCGGGCGCAGGAAGTTATTGCCGGTGCTCCGGCTATAGAAATCGAATTAAAGAAACGGCAAGCCGATAACGATAGTTTTGCACAGTTGAAGTATGTCCAAATGATGGCTCATATGATGCTGGGGCAATGGGACGAAGCTAAGCGCATCTCACAACTCATGAATCAGATGCCGGCGCAAGACGCTGCAGCCGGACGTGCCCGCTCGTTGTTGGCACAGGCAGTATTATGTATGCATACCAAGCAGGAGGCGAAAACCTATTTTGACCGTTTCGTGGCCGAAGCCGAGGATGTACGCAGGTATAGCCTCTTTAGGTATTATGAGTTGATGTCTGACTACTATTTTTTGTGTCTCTATTATGCTATACAGGACAAACAATATAAACAGGCTAATGATATAATCTCCAAACTGTCCGATGTCGTGAATGGTTTGACCGAGGAATCACCTGTTCGAGGTGTCTATATGCAAATACTGTTGCTGAACAAATGTGGAGATTTGGCTTACTTCACTCACCAATATCAGAAGACTCTTGATGCCTATGAAAATGCCATCTCTTCATTTTATGAATATCATGCAAATTCAAATGTGCAATGTTATACTTATATGTATGGTTGGGTGTCGTCATTATTATTGGATAATGATTTCTATAAAACAGAGCAAACTATGCGACAGATGAAAACAGCCCGTCAGGGATTCATTCAACAGGCTTTTATGCTAGCACTTTACGCTTTACATACTGATGACGAGGCGGGTAAGGAACTGGTGGCTCATCTCAAAACTCGTAAGTTGCCTGGAAGTGAAGAATGTTATGCTCCTGTTTTGTTGCTTTATGGTAAACAGATGAAAGACCATATAAATCAAGACTATCAACCTACACTTAATCTACTCATCCAATTGTTGTCATGAAAAAGTTTTTGTTGTTTGTTTTCTGTGGGTTATGTGGCTTTAATATCCATGCTCAAGTTACGCTCAGGGGAGTGGCTGTGAAAATGAATTCTGCTTTTACTCCTGTGGCAGGAGTAGAGGTTGTAGTGCAAGGTGGTGTGCCTACTCTCACTGATGGTGCAGGTGCCTTTATACTGAAACTACCTCACATGGAACCGGGTGATCTCTTGTTCGACATCCGTATTCATAAACAGGACATGGAGATAGTTAATCTCAAAGAAGTGGAGCAATGGGTGGCGAGTGAAGATATACTTTATAAAGTAGTGCTCTGTCCGAAGGGGTATATTGAACAGAGCAGACGGAAATTCTACAACATAGGTAAAAGTCATTATCAGCGAGAGTATGAACGTAAATTGCAGGAACTTCGTGTGACACGCGAGTTGCAGCAAGCAGATGCTACGGCTTTTGAACAAGAAATGGCACAACTCAATCAGGAGTATGACAAGCGTATGAAGTTGCTGGAATACTATGCCGATAAGTTTGCGCGTATTAACAAGGACGAACTATCAGCCATGGAACGGCAAGCTTTGGCGTTAGTGGAGAAGGGGGACATTGATGGTGCAATACATATCTATGAGACATCAGGTATTGTGGAGCAATTTAGTAACAAGGTGGCGCAACGTGATTCATTGCAACAGTCATTGCAAACTACTCGTAAGTTCATTAAACAGCAATTGGAATGGTACGAAAAAGAGGGAGGTAGTGTATCTCAAGAAAAAGCTATTCAGCTTAAACGGGTGTTACAACAGTTAGAGGAGAAGTACAAACAGAATGAATAGGTAGAAAATGCTTCCTGCGATGATAACTATCATGCATCGAAAAACAAAAAACTTCTTTCCCCATCGAATAAATTCTTTTTTTTCATTAAAATCTTCTTTCTTGTGGGCAATAATCGTGGCATATTTGTTATTTATAAATAAGAGTATCAATTATTTAAAAAGAAAGAATATGAAGAAAAGATTAGTAGGAGTTGCATTGGTGTTGGCTACCGTCTCTTTGGGGAGTATACAGCCTGTGGAAGCATGCACGCGTGCAGTATACATAGGTCCTGAGCAGATGGTGATAACAGGGCGTACCATGGACTGGAAGGAAGATATCATGACGAATATCTATGTCTTTCCACGCGGTATCCAGCGTGCGGGACATAACAAGGATAAAACGGTAAACTGGACTGCCAAATACGGAAGTGTGATTGCCACAGGATATGATATTGGTACTTGCGACGGAATGAACGAGAAAGGATTGGTGGCGAGTCTGCTTTTCTTGCCGGAATCTGTTTATTCTCTTCCCAGTGATACTCGTCCGGCAATGGGAATCAGTATTTGGACACAGTATGTACTCGATAACTTTGCTACGGTACGCGAAGCCGTTGATGAACTGAAAAAAGAGACTTTCCGGATTGATGCTCCCCGTATGCCGAATGGGGGACCGGAATCTACCTTGCATTTGGCTATAACCGATGAAACTGGAAATACGGCTGTATTGGAGTATCTGGATGGAAAATTGAGTATTCACGAAGGGAAGGAATACCGGGTGATGACAAATTCTCCCCGATATGACTATCAGTTGGCTATTAATGATTATTGGAAAGAAATTGGTGGCTTACAGATGCTACCGGGAACAAATCGTGCGAGTGACCGCTTTGTCAGGGCTTCTTTCTACATTCATGCCATTCCGCAAACAGCTGATGCCAAAATTGCTGTTCCCAGTGTATTGAGTGTGATGCGTAATGTTTCTGTGCCATTTGGTATTAATACGCCGGAGAAGCCTTATATTTCTTCTACCCGTTGGCGTTCTGTCTCCGATCAGAAGAATAAAGTGTATTATTTCGAATCTACTTTGACACCGAACATGTTTTGGCTGGACTTGAAGAAAATAGATTTTAGTCCGAAAGCAGGGATTAAGAAATTGTCTCTGACAAAGGGAGAGATTTACGCAGGTGATGCAGTGAAGGATTTGAAAGACAGTCAATCGTTTACTTTCCTTTTCCAGACTCCGGTTATGTAGTTTGTCGGTGTCTGCAAATATATAAAAAGAGCGGTGGACAAGTGTTTGATTACAAGCTTGTCCATCGCTCTTTTTTATATACCGTTTATAACTTGACCTTTTGTCTGTCCGCTTTATCGTCTGGCATATTCCTGATGAAATTCAATGACTGCCTCTATCCCTTTACGGAAAATATCCAGTGAAAAGTTTTCGTTGGGTGAATGGATGGCGTCTAATTCAAGTCCGAATCCCATCAATACGGTTTTGATTCCCAGCACTTGCTCGAAAGTGGAAATGATAGGAATACTGCCGCCACGGCGTACTGCCAATGGTTTCTTTCCGAAAGCAATTTCAAAGCCTTTTTCGGCAGCCTGATAAGCAGAAAGCGAAATCGGGCATACGTATCCTTGTCCTCCATGCATTGGAGTCACTTTCACCTGAACAGTTTCCGGAGCAATGCTTGAAATATACTCTGCAAACATCTGCGAAATCTTATGATGATCCTGATGCGGCACTAACCGGCAGGAAACTTTTGCATACGCCTTTGAGGGAAGTACGGTTTTAGAACCTTCCCCCGTATATCCGCCCCAAATGCCACATACGTCAAAAGACGGACGACAGCTGTTGCGTTCCAATGTACTGTATCCTTTTTCTCCGAAAAGTTCTTTTACGCCGATTGCTTCTTTGTATTTCTTTTCGTCAAAAGGAATATGGGCTATCATGTCCCTTTCCGCTTGAGGCACTTCTTCCACATCGTCATAGAATCCGGGGACAGTGATACGTCCGTCGGTATCCGTCACCTTGCTGATAATCTGGCAAAGTACGTTGATCGGATTGGCTACTGCACCTCCGAAATGTCCGGAGTGTAAATCACGGTTCGGTCCGGTCACTTCTATTTCCCAGTAAGCCAGTCCGCGAAGACCGGTCGTTAAAGACGGAAGTTCAGCTCCCAGCATACTCGTGTCCGAGACAAGGATGACGTCTGCTTTCAGTAACTCTTTGTGCTCTTCGCAGAAAGCCTCCAGGCTGGGCGAGCCTATTTCTTCTTCACCTTCGAAGATGAATTTTACATTATTCTTCAGTAATCCGTTTTTGACGAGATATTCGAATGCTTTCACCTGGATGAATGATTGTCCTTTGTCGTCATCTGCTCCACGTGCCCAGATATATCCGTCCCGTATTTCCGGTTCAAACGGTTGGCTCTTCCAAAGTTCCAGCGGTTCGGCCGGCATTACATCGTAATGAGCATAAACCAATACAGTCTTTGCGTCCGGATCGACAATCTTTTGAGCAAAAACAATCGGATTGCCTTTTGAGGGCATCACCAATGCTTCGTCTGCTCCGGCTTCAAGTAACAACTGCGCCCAGCGTTCCGCACAAGCCAGCATATCATCGTGATGCTCCGGCAGAGCACTGATGCTGGGGATACGGATGAGGCTGAACAGGTCATTCATCATTTCCGGTTCGTGCGCTATTATGTATTTCTGAATTTCGTTCATTATAGTTGCGTCGTTTTATCCAATAAGTAATAATCAAGTATGGTCATGGCGGCCATTGCTTCTACGATAGGCACGGCACGGGGCAGTACACAAGCGTCATGGCGTCCGCGTGCTTTCAGGGTGGTGTCGACACCATCAATGTTGACGGTTTCTTGTTCCATCAGCAATGTTGCAATAGGTTTGAATACTACACGGAAATAGATATCCTGACCATTACTCAATCCTCCCTGAATACCTCCGGAGTGATTGGTATGTGTCTCGATGCGTCCGTTGTTATTATAGAAAACATCGTTCTGTTCGGAACCTTTCATTTTCAGTCCCTTGAATCCTTCACCGTATTCGAATGCTTTGGCAGCGTTGATGCTTAACATTGCGTTGCCCAAGGCTGCATGGAGCTTGCCGAAAACAGGTTGTCCCAGTCCGATGGGGCATCCCTTGATGACGCAGGTCAGTGTGCCGCCGATGGTGTCACCTTCCCCCTTCACTTTATATATAAGGTCTGCCATTTCTTTTGCTTTTTCCGGATCCGGACAACGCACATCGTTTGTTTCTATCAAATCGAGATCGTAATCCGAGTAAGTGCCCTCTAGCTTGATAGGACCCACCTGCGAAGTATAAGCAGTGATGCTGATACCCAGTTGACGAAGCGCTAACTTGGCCAATGCGCCGGCTACCACGCGTGAAATCGTTTCGCGTGCGGAAGAACGTCCGCCGCCACGGTGGTCACGGATTCCGTACTTTACTGTGTACGTGTAATCAGCGTGTGAAGGACGATATACATTTTTCAGATTGTTGTAGTCATTGGAGTGTTGGTTTTCATTCCAAACGATAAAGCCAATAGGGCATCCGGTGGATTTCCCTTCAAAAATACCTGAAAGAAACTCAACTTTATCGGGTTCTTTACGTGCAGTAGTAAGAATAGATTGTCCCGGACGGCGACGATTAAGTTCTTGTTGTACAAATTCTTCGTCGATGATAATTCCTGCCGGAAATCCGTCAATCACTCCTCCAACTCCTTTTCCATGAGACTCACCGAAACTTGTGAGCCGAAAGATATTGCCAAATGAATTAAACATAGTTGTGGCTTTTTTAAAATTACTATATGCAAATATAACAAAGTTTTCGATAAGAAAGTTGTGAACTCGAAATATCTTCGAAAAAGGAAGCATATTGAACCTTTTTTCTTCTTTTTAGTTTATAAGGGACGAAGTTTATTATAATAACTAAACCAAAGACGTATGAAAAAGAATCTATTGTATTTATTAGCATTGGTCTGCTCTCTTACTTTCTTTGCTGCTTGTAGCAGTGATGATGACGACAGTGATAACAAGGATAATGGGAATCCTCCTGAAGAAGAAGCTGCGATAACGGCTCCGGATGTAGTCGGAACGTATTGGGGAAATCTGGATATATCCATGATACCGGATGGCTCTGACCAGGAAATTGTCATAGGGGATGGAATAGAGAAGTTTATCACCCTATCGCAGGTCAGCAATACGGAAGTGAAGATTGAACTGAAGGATTTTGAATTGTTTATCAATCAACAGATTCTGAAGTTTGGAGATATTGTTGTTGATAAATGTGAAGTGAAGAAGGGGGAAGGGGTGTCTACGTTTACCGGACAGCAGGACCTTACGTTTGAGGGAAATGCTGCTTCTTTGGGTACTTGTCCTGTAACTGTTACGGGAACGGTAGAAGATGGAAATGCAGACATGACCATTAACGTGAAAGTGCCTACATTGCAACAGACTGTAAAAGTGACCTATTCCGGAGTGAAACAGGTGGCAGAGCCTGGTGGCAATTAATCTTCTTTTTTATCACAGGACACGCGGATTCATACAGATTATAAAATAGAGACTATCAATATAAATAATCAGTGTGAATCCGCGTATTATCTGCGGTGAAGTTTAAAATGCGTACCCAAAACCTATGTTTAAATAGATGGGGTACATTGCAAAAGTGATTGTATTAAAATCGTTTTTAAATATATCGTTCAATCCCCAAGTGAGATCAGCGTACACATTGAGGTGCTTGAAAGCTCGCCATCCGGCTCCCACCTGTAATCCCCACTGGAAATGTCTCAAGTCGTCCGAGAAATCGTAGGTTGCAATTTTGCCGTCGGTAAACTCTACTTTCGGACCGGTAGGATCATCTTCCCGCAAATATCCTTCGTACACATGACCTGAAAATTCTCTTGAAAGCAGATAGGAGAAATAAGGGCCGGCTTTGATGTTCCATCGGTTACTTAGTTTGTAGGTGGCCATTAGAGGTATGGTCAGTCCGGCGGTATGTACTTTGGTTTTCACTCCGCCCGTCCATACTCCGCTGATTCTTTCACCTCCCTGCCCGAGAATTTCCATATTGTAATTCTTCACGGTGGCTTCGGTGGTCATTGCTTTGTTTTCGAGCCGGAGTCCGACTATGATTCCGAGCTTGTTCTGAACGGCAATCCATTTGGTCACTTCGCCCCCTATGCTGATGGCCAGTGTCGGGTTATATCCGTCAATCGAACGGATTTCTACCGGAAGGGGAAGCGGGGCCGTGCCGCCAATGCTGAAACCTGCTTTGATCTCATATTCCAGTCCGTGAAGGGCGGAACGGATCAGTGTTTCATTTCGGTCTACCTGTGAATAGCCGGGGAGAGCTATTCCTATACAGGCTAGTAAACTGAATATATACGGATAGATTTTTATCATGATTGTTGTTATAAAGTTATTTAATCCCACTAATTTTCCGAGTGATAGATTAACTCGGCCTCATCGATTAGTAATGTACTTCCGATTGCTCCGTTAAAATGATCTCCTTCCAGGCTTGAGGTGAACACGATGGCTATATTATATTTCCCATCCCTTAGCTTCTCCTTATCTATGAATTTTCCGGGGAGAGTGATAAAAGGAAGTTTAAAGTAAGTCCATTCGTTCGTTTCTTTGGCATCATCAATCCGTGCCGTTGAAATCAGGTTCGGACTGGTGAATGCATTCGTTCCGTCAAGAGTAGGAACGGATTCGCTGGTTTCGTACATGATGGCATATATGTCACAGATGTCCCGTTTCCCGTTCACAGGCTTTCCTCCCTCTGTAAACTGATCTCCTGCTTTGTATTTATAATAACCTGCCAGATAAGTGGGTACATGCCGGAAAGGGAGCCCGAATTTGGTTGCTTTCAGCGGATTGCTCATAGCGTTATTCACATCGAAAGAGCCGATAAACAGATTTCCTGCCGCAATAGGCATTCCTGCTAGCTGACCGAAGAATCCGGTACTGCGTGTCACTAGAGAGAGGCATTTGCCGGCTTTCCCGTCCGTTATTTGGAAAGTGGGATAATCATCGGCTGTTTTGGCTACTCCGGTCATGGCATAACCCGCATTTCCGCTGGCCCATTCCATTACTACTTTATCTCTTTCGCGTTCCACAAATATGTAGTACTTCTTTCCACCAAGTGTATCTTCGAAATTATAGTTTGTGGCAAGTTCCGTGTCGATCACCGACACGGTATATGCTTTTTCCCAAACGCCATCAGCGGCTGTGACAGTATATTTCTGTGGGGTATTGAAATTTCGTTCCGTGCCGCTAAGCGGACTGATCGTAGCTCCTGGAGTTAATGTAAATTCAGGCTTGAGTTCTGAAATATCAGTTCCCGGACCGACAAAGATAGTTATGGAATTATTGTTAATAATAGGACTGGTTGTCATGGTTACTCCCGGTAATATGCAACTTAATATGTCTGCTTCTGCATTGAGGGCTTCTTCGCGGATACATGAGGAGGATACAATTGCTAGTAGCAAATAGATAATCACGTGTTTCGCTTTCATTTTTCTATCAATTCTTTCTGTTAAAGTTTAGCGTATGGGAGATTTTATAACAATATGAGATTTTATTTGTTCATTATAGAGTGTTGGAAAAGAAAGAATTTCCTATTTTTGTGGAACCAAAACTTATAAGTCCATGACTGAATCAGAAAGAAGGCAAATTATAGAATTGATTAAGAGAGAGGTCATTCCAGCTATCGGATGTACGGAACCTATCGCAGTGGCGCTTTGTGTAGCTAAAGCTGCCGAAACACTGGGGGCGAAACCGGAGAAGATAGAAGTCCTGTTAAGTGCTAATATATTAAAGAATGCCATGGGAGTCGGAATCCCGGGAACGGGTATGGTCGGACTTCCCATAGCGGTTGCTTTGGGTGCGTTGATAGGCAAATCAGATTATCAGTTGGAGGTGTTGAGGGATTGTACACCGGAAGCGGTAGAACAGGGAAAACAGTTTATCGCAGAAAAACGGATTTGTATTTCTCTAAAAGAAGATATTACGGAAAAGCTTTATATCGAAGTGATCTGTAAAATGGGAGATACAATGGCTAAAGCCATCATTGCCGGTGGACATACTACCTTTATATATATAGCAAAAGATGAACAAACGTTGCTCGACAAGCAACAGACAGTCAGCGAGGAAGAGGAAGATGCTTCGCTCGAACTAAACTTGCGCAAGGTCTATGATTTTGCACTGACTGCTCCGCTAGATGAAATCCGCTTCATCCTTGATACAGCCCGATTGAACAAAGCTGCTGCCGAGCAAGCCTTTAAAGGTAACTACGGACATTCTTTAGGTAAAATGCTTCGGGGGACTTATGAACATAAAGTGATGGGAGATAGCGTGTTTTCTCATATCCTCTCTTATACGTCGGCTGCTTGCGATGCCCGTATGGCTGGTGCTATGATTCCTGTAATGAGTAATTCCGGCAGCGGTAATCAGGGAATATCTGCTACACTTCCTGTTGTTGTTTTTGCGGAAGAAAACGGAAAAAGTGAAGAGGAACTGATCCGTGCTTTAATGCTAAGTCATCTCACTGTTATATATATCAAACAAAGTTTGGGACGTCTGTCTGCTTTGTGTGGTTGTGTGGTAGCTGCCACAGGTTCCAGTTGTGGAATCACCTGGTTGATGGGAGGAAGTTATAACCAAGTTGCCTTCGCTGTTCAAAACATGATTGCCAATCTGACAGGAATGATTTGTGACGGTGCAAAACCGAGTTGTGCTTTGAAAGTAACCACCGGAGTTTCGACAGCTGTACTGTCTGCCATGATGGCAATGGAGGACCGTTGCGTAACTTCCGTAGAAGGGATTATAGATGAAGATGTAGACCAAAGTATCCGTAACCTGACAAGAATCGGCTCGCAAGCCATGAACGAAACGGATAAAATGGTACTTGATATCATGACGCACAAAGGATGCTGATTTTAAGTATTAGGTAGCAAGTATTAAGTATTAAGTATTAAAACTCCGGCTATATCCGCACGAAATTAATACTTAATACTTTATACTTAATACTTCAATTAATGACAGTGTCCGCCTTCGCAACCGCAGTCGTCGCCACAGCCATCACCGCAGCTGTCGCATCCGCAACTGCAACCACCTTCGCCACTCATCATTTTCACAAGTTCCTGGATTTCTTCGTTGGTAGCAGGACGGCTTTCCAGTATTTCACCTTCGAAAATCAGGTCGGCACCAGCCAACGGGTGATTGAGGTCAACTACTACAACATCCGGTTTGATTTCTACTACGCTGGCATTTACGCGCTGACCGTCTCCTGTCATCAAAGGTACGATGTTACCTTCTTTAATACGTTCGCTGTCAAATTTGCCATCTATTTCAAAGATATTTTTGGGGAGGTCAATAACGTGTTGTTCGTCATATTGTCCGTAAGCCTTATCTGCCGGAATGGTAAAATCAAATTTATCACCTTTAGAAAGAGCCGTTATCTGATTTTCGAAATCTTCGAGTGTTGTTCCTAATCCTGAAATGAATTGAAAGGGATGTTCTGCTTTTGCTTCTTCGAACAACTCTTTTTCACCATCTTCCATTGTATATAGTTTGTATGCAACGGTAATGTACTTGTTTTCTACTGTTTCCATCTGATATTTTTTGTTTCTGATTAATAATTCCCGTAAATACGGGTCTGCAAAGATACGAATTATTTGCTTGTGGTCCGGTATGGGGAGAGTAAATTTCAGATTATTAAGTGCTTTTGTCAGAAAAAGAAAGTGAGGTGTACAGTTAGATAATAGTTGTAAATTCAACCTTTAAGTGATAAAATAGAGAAATAATACCTCTCTTTTCTTACAATTATTAGCTTTTAAGTGATTTTTTTCTTCGATTTGTTTGGATATAATAAAAAAGCCCTTACCTTTGCAGCACGAAAATAAAGAAAAGAAGATATGAATATGTTACATACATCTATTAACCTAGCAGTCTTGCATATTATTCGCGTCGTGGTGGTCCCATCAAGAGCGTGAGAAAGGTTTTGTGTTGTATGTGTTCGTACCATAAAAGATAGAATTTAGAGCCTTTCTCACTTGTGTGAGGAAGGCTCTTTAATTAAAAGATAGATTGAAATGAAAAAGCAATTACGCAGTTCGTTTAGTACACAAGGCCGTCGGATGGCGGGAGCCCGTGCATTGTGGGCGGCCAACGGCATGAAGAAGAATCAGATGGGTAAACCCATTATCGCTATCGTCAATTCGTTCACACAGTTTGTCCCGGGGCATGTACACCTACATGAAATCGGTCAGCTGGTGAAGGCGGAGATTGAGAAGCTGGGATGCTTCGCTGCGGAATTCAATACAATAGCTATCGACGATGGTATAGCAATGGGACATGACGGTATGCTTTACTCGCTTCCTTCACGTGACATCATTGCAGACAGTGTAGAATATATGGTTAATGCGCACAAGGCAGATGCAATGGTATGTATCAGCAATTGCGATAAGATCACTCCCGGAATGTTGATGGCGGCTATGCGTCTGAATATTCCTGCCGTATTTGTATCGGGTGGTCCGATGGAAGCCGGAGAATGGAATGGCCAGCACTTGGATTTGATCGATGCGATGATTAAATCGGCGGACGAAAGTGTTAGCGATCAGGAAGTAGCGAATATCGAGCAAAATGCTTGCCCTACTTGCGGATGCTGCTCCGGTATGTTTACTGCCAACTCGATGAACTGCCTGAATGAAGCAATCGGACTGGCTCTTCCCGGAAATGGAACCATTGTAGCGACACACGAAAACCGTACGCAGCTTTTCAAAGACGCCGCGGAACTGATCGTGAAAAATGCAAAATTATATTATGAAGAAGGAGACGAAAGTGTACTTCCCCGTAGCATCGCTACCCGTCAGGCTTTCCTGAACGCCATGACGCTGGATATAGCAATGGGTGGTTCTACCAATACGGTTCTTCATCTGTTAGCTGTTGCACACGAAGCAGAGGTAGACTTTAAGATGGATGATATTGATATGCTTTCCCGCAAGACTCCTTGTCTCTGCAAGGTGGCTCCCAATACACAGAAATATCATATTCAAGATGTAAACCGTGCCGGTGGTATCATTGCCATTATGGACGAACTGGCAAAGGGCGGTTTGATAGATACATCCGTTCGCCGGGTAGACGGAATGTCACTGGCAGAAGCCATTAATGAATATTCAATCACCAGCCCGAATGTGAGCGAAAAAGCAATTAAGAAATATTCGAGCGCAGCCGGAAATAAATTTAATCTCGTACTTGGTTCACAAGGTATGTACTATAAGGAACTGGATAAGGACCGTGCAAACGGATGTATCCGTGACTTGGAACATGCTTACAGCAAAGATGGCGGACTGGCCGTATTGAAAGGCAATATTGCTCAAGACGGTTGTGTAGTAAAAACAGCAGGTGTAGACGAAAGTATCTGGAAATTTACCGGACCTGCCAAAGTATTTGATTCTCAGGAAGCGGCTTGTGAAGGCATCCTTGGAGGCCGAGTAGTCAGTGGTGACGTCGTCGTCATTACGCACGAAGGTCCGAAGGGTGGTCCCGGTATGCAGGAAATGCTTTATCCTACCTCTTATATAAAATCCCGTCATCTCGGAAAAGAATGTGCTTTGATTACCGACGGACGTTTCAGTGGTGGAACTTCCGGATTGAGTATCGGACATATTTCTCCTGAAGCGGCAGCTGGAGGTAATATCGGAAAAATTATGGATGGAGACATTATCGAAATCGATATTCCGGCCCGGAAGATTAACGTGCGACTAACGGATGAAGAACTGGCGGCCCGTCCGATGACTCCTGTCACTCGTGACCGTTATGTACCGAAGAGCCTGAAGGCGTATGCCAGCATGGTAAGCTCTGCCGATAAGGGAGCAGTGAGAATAATTTAATAAGTAGGCGATTTACGATTGAACGATTGGAATTGGATTTGGTATCAATCGGTTAGATCGTTTTATAGGTTACTTCAATCGTAAATAGTAAATAGTCAAATCGTAAATATGAAAGATTTAATAACAGGTGCAGAGGCTCTGATGCGTTCCTTGGAACATCAGGGAGTGACTACCATCTTTGGTTATCCCGGTGGCTCTATTATGCCGGTATTCGATGCCTTGTACGATCATCAAAATATATTGAACCATATCTTGGTTCGTCACGAACAGGGAGCAGCTCATGCGGCACAGGGTTATGCCCGTGTATCGGGTGAAGTAGGTGTTTGCCTGGTGACGAGCGGTCCCGGAGCAACCAATACGGTAACAGGCATTGCAGATGCGATGATTGATAGTACGCCTATCGTAGTGATTGCCGGACAGGTAGGAACAGGCTTTCTCGGAACAGATGCTTTTCAGGAAGTTGACTTGGTAGGTATCACGCAGCCGATCGCAAAATGGAGTTATCAGATCCGCCGTGCGGAAGATGTAGCTTGGGCGGTAGCACGTGCGTTTTACATTGCCCGTAGTGGTCGTCCCGGTCCGGTGGTACTGGACTTTGCCAAGAATGCGCAAGTAGAGAAAACGAAATACGAACCGACGAAAGTCGATTTTATCCGTAGTTATGTTCCTGTTCCCGACACGGACGAGGAGTCTGTACAGGCTGCTGCCGAACTGATTAATAACGCCGAACGTCCGCTTGTATTGGTGGGACAGGGCGTTGAATTGGGAAATGCACAGGGCGAGTTACGTGAGTTTATCGAAAAAGCGGATATGCCTGCGGGCTGTACGCTGCTCGGACTTTCGGCTTTGCCGACAGAACATCCGCTGAATAAAGGTATGTTGGGTATGCACGGCAATCTGGGGCCGAATATCAATACCAATAAATGCGATGTACTGATTGCTGTCGGTATGCGTTTTGACGACCGTGTGACCGGTAATTTGGCTACTTATGCCAAACAGGCAAAAGTGATTCACTTTGATATCGATCCTGCGGAAGTTAATAAGAATGTAAAGGTAGATGTAGCTGTATTGGGAGATTGTAAGGAAACGTTGGCTTCTGTGACGAAACTCCTGAAAAAGAAAACTCATACCGAATGGATTGATAGCTTCAAAGAATATGAGAAAGTAGAGGAGGAAAAAGTAATCCGTCCCGAACTTCATCCTGCAACAAACTCTTTGAGTATGGGGGAAGTGGTACGTGCGGTAAGTGACGCTACTCACCATGAAGCTGTTTTGGTCACAGATGTAGGTCAAAATCAGATGATATCTGCACGCTACTTTAAATATACGAAAGAACGTAGTATCATTACTTCCGGAGGACTTGGAACAATGGGCTTCGGTCTTCCCGCAGCTATCGGGGCAACTTTCGGAGCACCGGAACGTACCGTATGCGTATTTATGGGAGATGGCGGACTGCAAATGAATATTCAGGAATTGGGTACGATTATGGAGCAGAAAGCTCCGGTGAAGATTATCTGTCTGAACAATAATTACCTCGGAAACGTACGTCAGTGGCAAGCTATGTTTTTCAACCGTCGCTATTCGTTTACCCCGATGTTGAATCCGGATTATATGAAAGTGGCCTCGGCTTATGATATTCCTTCCAAGCGTGTTTTCACTCGTGAAGAACTGAAGGAAGCTATTGCTGAAATGCTTGCAACGGACGGTCCGTTCCTGCTCGAAGCCTGCGTGGTGGAAGAAGGCAATGTTTTACCGATGACTCCTCCGGGCGGTTCGGTAAACCAGATGTTGCTGGAGTGCTAGGAGAGGTTGAGAGTTGAGAATGGAAGATTGAAAGTTCGCAATTTAAATTTAGGATTATGAGTGATAAGACATTATATACGATAATAGTTCATTCCGAAAATATAGCCGGTTTGCTGAATCAGGTAACTGCTGTATTTACCCGTCGGCAAATAAATATTGAGAGTCTGAATGTATCTGCTTCTTCTATTAAAGGTGTACATAAGTATACGATAACAGCCTGGACTGATAAGGACACCATTGAGAAGGTAGTGAAACAGATCGAAAAGAAAATCGATGTGATACAGGCACATTATTTCACCGAGGACGAAATTTATTTCCACGAGATTGCATTATATAAGGTGTCTACTCCTGCTTTTCAGGAGAATCCGGAAGCATCCAAGCTCATCCGTAGATACAATGCCCGTGTAGTGGAAGTCAATCCGGTATTTTCTATTGTCGAGAAAAATGGAATGAGCGAAGATATAACCTCGCTCTATGGTGAACTGAAGGCTTTGAATTGTGTTTTGCAGTTTGTTCGTTCGGGACGTGTAGCGATTACTACCAGTTGCTTTGAACGGGTGAACGAGTTTCTCGATGGGCGGGAAGCTATGTATAACCAAAGTAAAAACCAATAAGAATAATGAGTGAAGAAAATAGAATAGGAACTTATCAGTTTGTGGCAGAACCGTTTCATGTAGACTTCAACGGACGTCTGACCATGGGTGTACTGGGAAATCATCTGCTGAATTGTGCAGGTTTTCACGCCAATGACCGTGGCTTTGGTATTGCAACGCTGAATGAGGATAATTACACATGGGTGCTTTCACGTCTGGCCATTGAGCTGGATGAAATGCCTTATCAGTATGAGAATTTCTCTGTTCAGACGTGGGTGGAAAATGTCTACCGCCTGTTTACGGACCGTAATTTTGCTATCATTGATAAGGATGGGAAGAAGATTGGTTACGCACGTTCCGTATGGGCAATGATTAATCTTAATACCCGCAAGCCGGCCGATTTGTTGACCTTGCACGGAGGAAGTATCGTAGACTATGTCTGTGATGAACCTTGCCCTATTGAAAAGCCTTCACGCATCAAAGTGACAAGCGATCAGCCGATAGCTACTCTGACGGCAAAATACAGTGATATAGATATCAATGGTCATGTGAACAGCATCCGTTACATCGAGCATATCCTTGATTTGTTTCCGATTGAACTGTATAAGACCAAACGTATCCGTCGTTTTGAAATGGCATATGTGGCCGAAAGTTATTTTGGCGATGAACTCTCTTTCTTCTGCGATGAAGTGAGCGCAAACGAGTTTCACGTAGAAGTGAAGAAGAATGGTAACGAAGTTGTTTGCCGCTCGAAAGTGATATTTGAATAAATGTGAGAATATAAAATCAATTAATAACGGATGGCGTAAGTCATCAAAAACTAAAAACAAAAAGAAAATGGCACAGTTGAATTTTGGAGGTACTACTGAAACTGTAGTAATCCGTGACGAATTTCCATTGGAAAAAGCTCGTGAAGTATTGAAAAATGAAACAATCGCTGTAATCGGTTATGGCGTACAGGGGCCTGGACAGGCACTGAACTTACGTGATAACGGTTTCAATGTAATCGTTGGTCAACGTGAAGGAAAAACATACGACAAAGCAGTTGCAGACGGATGGGTGCCGGGTGAAACTTTATTCGGCATCGAAGAAGCTTGCGAGAAAGGTACTATTGTAATGTGCCTGCTGTCTGACGCAGCAGTAATGTCAGTATGGCCTACTATCAAGCCTTACCTGACTGCCGGAAAAGCTCTTTATTTCTCACACGGCTTTGCTATCACTTGGAACGACCGTACAGGCGTAGTTCCTCCTGCTGATATCGACGTCATCATGGTTGCTCCTAAAGGTTCAGGTACATCTTTGCGTACTATGTTCCTCGAAGGACGTGGCTTGAACTCTTCTTATGCTATCTATCAGGATGTTACAGGCAAGGCTTACGAAAGAACCATCGCGCTGGGTATCGGTATCGGTTCCGGTTATCTGTTCGAAACAACTTTCCAACGTGAAGCTACTTCTGACTTGACAGGTGAACGTGGTTCATTGATGGGGGCTATCCAAGGTTTGCTGTTGGCACAGTACGAAGTATTGCGTGAAAACGGTCATACTCCTTCTGAAGCATTCAATGAAACAGTGGAAGAACTGACGCAGTCATTGATGCCGTTGTTCGCAAAGAACGGTATGGATTGGATGTACGCTAACTGTTCTACTACTGCTCAGCGTGGTGCTCTTGATTGGATGGGCCCATTCCACGATGCTGTCAAGCCGGTAGTTGAAAAATTATATAACAGTGTGAAGACTGGTAACGAAGCACAGATTTCTATCGACAGTAATTCACAGCCTGATTATCGTGAAAAATTGAACGAAGAGCTCCGTCAATTGCGTGAAAGCGAAATGTGGCAGACGGCTGTTACTGTTCGTAAACTTCGTCCGGAGAATAATTAATTGGACTAGATTATACAAGTTTTAAAAGAAGGAGAGGGCTTTTTTGCTTTCTCCTTTTTTTATTAATAAGGTATTTAGAAATGGGTAGGTGAAGCTTGCAGAAACTTTTTTTTGAAAAATATATCAATAATGTGACTAAAATATGCAAGTTTATGTTTATATTTGTACCATCAAATAAAATAAACGAAAAGTATGAGGAAATTTAACTTACCCCAAAGAATGATCAGCTTAGCTAAATTAGCTTGTGCTATTAGTGTTGTTTCTGTAGCTTTCTCAAGCTGTTTACAGAAAGATGTATATGATCCTGCGAATTCAGGAGATAAAGAAGAGGAAGTTACTTTAGATAACTATTTCGACTTTGCCACTACTAAGAATATTCAATTGAATATTGATTATGGAAAGGAATGTCCCCAAGCATATTTTGAGGTTTATGCTGAAAATCCGCTTTCTTATGTGGCAGAAGGCGGTCAGATTATAAAGAAAGCAGGGGTGTCACATATTGCAACTGGATTTACAGATGCACAAGGATGTTATATCAAGCCGGCTTCTTTCCCGACAGCAGTTTCAGAAGTTTATATTTATTCTCCGGATTTTGGTGTTCCGACTTTAGCCAAAACAGCAGTTGTCGGTTCGGACGTCAGTGCTAAAATTACCTTTGAAAATGCTCTTGATGTAACTGCCATGGAGTCTTCGACGAGAAGTACGCAAACAAGGGCTTCAGTACAATTTATTACAGATGTAATCCCAAATGTATTAGGAACCTGGAATGCAACAACAGGTAGACCTGACTATTTGGATCCTACCAAGGTAATCGACATAGATGCAACGCTTAAGAGCTATATAACAGGATATTTCCCGGAAGGAAAAAATAATGTAGGACCTTTAGTTACTGATAATGCTGATATTCTGATAAAAGAAGATGCTAATGTTGTTATCAACTATTTTGGAGGAAATACAGGTGCGCAAAGTGTGTTTGCTTATTATTGTTATTCGGAAAATGCTAGTGTTGATGAAATGAAGAAAGCTACAAAACACGCATGTGTCATTTTCCCTAATGCACATAAAAGTGGTTTGGATGCTTATAGTGGGGTTGCAGTGAATTTGAAATTTATAAATGAGGCTGGTAGCTTTCCAGATAAAGAACCGGAACGTATCCCGGCAGGTACGAAGATTGGTTTCTTGATTTGGAATGATGGATGGAGAAATGTTAGGGCTGATGGAAAAATGTTCTATTCGACCAAATCTTTGAATAGTGACAACATTTCTCACACTGCAATTTTTGCAGCAAAAAATAAAGCAGGTGACACAGTTAATGTAATTACGATGGAAGACTGGAAAAGTGGAGAAAATGACTATAATGATGTTGCTTTCGTCATCTCTTCTAATCCTATTGATGCTATTAAAGTACCAGAGGTTCCAAATCCGGGTGATCGGGAAGGGACAGAAAAGTATTCTGGAGTGCTTGGTTTTGAAGATAACTGGCCGGAACAAGGAGATTATGACTTGAATGATGTGGTCATGAAATATCAGTCAAGCGTTGATTATAATATAGATAATAAGGTTCTTAATATTATTGATAAATTCACATTATCTTGGACAGGAGCTAACTATAAGAATTCATTTGCTTATGAAGTACCTTTCGATTTGAGTAAAGCCTCTAAAGTTACGGTTAATGGTAGTGAAACTTCTTCCTATTCAGGTAATGTGATTACTTTATTCAAAGATGCCAAAGCCGAATTGGGAGTATCCAATGTGAATGCGGAAGATATGATTAATCAGAATATTCAAGAAAAGACATATACGGTATCCATACAATTTAATAACCCTGCTCTTGATAAATCAGTAGTGGTAGCTCCTTATAACCCCTTTATAAAGGTTTTCAACTCTGCCACAGAAGTCCATCTGACAGATCATAGGCCGACCACTGATGCGAATAATCGTTTCCCTTCCGGAGCTGATATTTCTCGTGGTGATGTAGATGGTACCTATTTCATTTGCAAGGATGGTTTCCCGTTTGCTATTCATGTAGACGCACGTTTGGACGCTTCTATTTTGAATTTAGATCTTAAAAAGGAGAAACAGCGCATTGACAAAACATATCCTAAATTTGCAGAATGGGCAAAAACGCGTGATCCGCAAATAAAATGGTGGAAATAGTTGGAGCGCATTGGAATAATCGACTATCTTTGAGGATGAAAAATTAAGAATAGTAAAATATTGTTTGTTTTGTTTGTGTTAAATGAAGTTTGGTTTCGTGAGAAAGTGGATTTTGTCAAGAGGAGGATTATTTTTAATCCTCCTTTTTAATGAATAACATCAATCTTTTATAGAAAGGATGCTTGGTAAGGGTGGAGGCATCTCCTAATATAACAAGTTTCATTCGTGCCCGTGTAATCGCTACATTCATTCTTCGCAAGTCATTTAGAAATCCGATTTGTCCGTCTTCATTGGCACGTACGAGACTGATGAAAATAACGTCTCGCTCCTGTCCCTGAAAGCCGTCTACCGTATTCACGGTGATGAGACTGCGGAAAGGACGTAAAAAGCTGCTCCCTTTTATTTTTCCTCTCAAATATTGCACTTGTGCCTTGTATGGCGAAATCAGACCGAAATCAATTCTTTCATCCAATATCCGTTCTTTGCCGATACGCTCGATGTAAGCTTCCAGTTCTTGCAGTAGTAGGTTAGCTTCCTGTTTATTGATGCGTCCGAAGCTTTCGCCTACAAAATCTTCGTGAAAGTCCATCTCTGAAGTATCGATCCAGTTCATGGGAGTGTCGAAATCAAGAATCCCCCGATAGCGTACTTCCGGAGCCGCCTCCAGTTCTCCATGATAGAACCAGTCGGAGGGAAACTGCATGATGGCTTCATGCATTCTGTACTGTACTTTTAATAGAGAGACCGCAGAAGGCTTTTGTTGAACCACTTTTTCCATTAACGTATGATCCAATCCTCCACGGGAAGCTTCTATACATTTGATAGTTGGCGGAAGCTGACAATGATCTCCTGCAAGGATGACCCGGTCTGCTTTGCGGATAGCGATCCAGCAGGCTGCTTCGAGGGCTTGTGCAGCTTCGTCGATGAATAAAGTCGGAAAACGACGTCCGTTGAGCAGGCGGTGGTTGCTGCTGACCAGGGTAGAAGCAATTACGCGGGCATTGTCGAAGAGATCGGCATTGATTTGTATTTCCAACTCCGTAGCGCGGTCGCGGAGACGGCTCATGCGATTACGCATTCCTTCCCGTTCAGAATAACTACCCCGGCGCATCCGGCTTCCCATTTCGCGGATAGATTTGCGGATTCCCCAAAGTTCCGGATAGGCCGGATGGCTTTCAAACCGGCGTTCGTAGGTAGATGAAAGCATTTTGTCGTTGACTCGGGTCGGATTTCCAATGCGGAGCACGGGTACTCCCCGGTCTACCAGTTTCTCACAAATCCAGTCGACAGCCGTGTTGCTTTGCGCACAGACAAGCACTTGTGGCTCCCGGTGTAATGTTTCGTAAATCGCTTCGACAAGAGTCGTTGTCTTCCCGGTTCCCGGAGGACCGTGAACAATAGATACGTCACGCGTACAAAGCACCTTGTTGACTGCTGTTTCCTGTGTACTGTTCAGCCATGGAAAACGGACAGGATATAATTCGCGGAATCCCGGTTTTTGAGTACCCAGCAAAGTGTCGCGCAGTTCCGCCAGGCGGTTGTCTTTGGCGCGTATCGTGTCTTCCAATGCCTCAAACATGGCTCGGTACGATGTCTCGTCAAAATAAAGTTGTACCCCTAGTATACCGTCAGTTTGCAGTTCCGTTAAAGCTCCCGCTCCGGGAAGTACTACGACCATTCGTTCCTCGTCGGCAAAGCTGACGGTAGCGATGAAATCCATATATTTCACTTTTCCTTCGAATGACTGGTGGAAAAAGCAAACTGGACGGCCAAACTCAAAGGAATGCTCTATTTCTTTATTTTCGGTCCGTGTAATATCTATTACAAGTTGATTCAGCGAATTGTAGTAACTTCGGCCAAGAGAGACAGGATACCAGCAGAGACCACGTTTCACTTTACGGGCAACGCCCATTGTTTCGGTCTGCCGCTTAAATTCTTCCTTCTCATATTCGTACTCCATCCGCAGGAGGAGTTGCTGTTGCTGAAGGTCTATAATTGGACTTTTCGGATTATTACTCATTAGTAACTGGTTATATATTTACGATTAGACGGTGTACGATGTATGACTGAAATTAGTATTGTAAAATAACTGTGCATATATATGATTTCGTACTTGACTGGGCGCAAAGGTAACAAATCTTCGTTCCGGGTAGAAAAAATATTTCATTTTGTTAAACATTACTTGAACGCCGTTCGTTATTTTTATAGATAGACTCCAAAAAGATAAAGCAATATGGTATATGATGTGACTATGTTAGAAGCTTTCTACACTGCTTATAAAGGAAAGGTAGAACACGTACGGGCTATATTGAAACGCCCTTTGACGTTGGCCGAGAAGATTTTGTATGCTCATCTGTATGATGTAGCCGATTTAAAAGATTACAAACGGGGGGAGGATTATGTGAATTTCCGTCCCGACCGTGTGGCTATGCAGGATGCGACTGCACAGATGGCTTTGCTTCAATTTATGAATGCAGGCAAGGATCAAGTGGCTGTCCCCTCAACAGTGCATTGCGATCACTTGATACAGGCGTATAAAGGTGCAAAGGCGGATATTGCTACGGCAAGATTGACTAATGAAGAAGTATATGATTTTCTCCGCGATGTATCCTCCCGTTATGGCATTGGCTTCTGGAAACCGGGAGCAGGAATTATCCATCAGGTAGTACTCGAAAACTATGCTTTCCCCGGCGGTATGATGGTGGGAACAGACTCTCATACTCCTAATGCAGGCGGACTGGGTATGGTAGCCATCGGTGTCGGTGGCGCGGATGCCGTGGATGTGATGACAGGAATGGAATGGGAGCTGAAAATGCCGAAGATTATCGGTGTCCGTCTGACCGGAAAGCTAAGTGGGTGGACCTCTCCGAAAGACGTGATCCTGAAACTGGCAGGCATCCTTACCGTAAAAGGAGGAACGAATGCTATTATCGAATATTTTGGTCCCGGAACCGAATCCCTTTCTGCTACCGGGAAAGCTACCATTTGCAATATGGGTGCTGAAGTAGGAGCTACTACCTCTTTATTCCCGTTTGACGGACGCATGGCTACTTATTTGAGAGCTACCGGAAGAAATTGTGTAGTCGATTGGGCTGAATCTGTTGATGCAGACCTTCGTGCAGATGACATAGTGACCGATGAACCATCCAAATATTACGACCGTGTAATTGAAATTGACTTGTCGGAACTCGAACCTTATATAAACGGACCGTTTACACCGGATGCTGCTACTCCTATCTCTGAATTTGCAGAAAAAGTGTTACTGAACGGCTACCCCCGTAAAATGGAGGTGGGCTTGATAGGCTCATGTACCAATTCTTCTTATCAGGATTTGAGCCGTGCAGCTTCTCTGGCAAAGCAGGTGACAGAAAAGAATTTGAGCGTCGCTGCTCCGCTGATTGTCAATCCGGGTTCGGAGCAAATCCGGGCTACTGCCGAAAGAGACGGTATGATTGAAGCTTTTGAACGGCTGGGAGCCACGATTATGGCAAATGCTTGTGGACCTTGTATCGGTCAATGGAAACGTGAGACGGACGATCCGACACGGAAAAACTCAATCGTCACCTCTTTCAACCGTAATTTTGCCAAACGCGCTGACGGTAATCCGAATACCTATGCGTTTGTAGCTTCTCCGGAACTAACGATGGCGTTAACGATTGCCGGTGATCTTTGCTTCAATCCGTTGAAAGACAGATTGGTGAATCATGACGGAGAAAAAGTGAAACTCTCCGAGCCTGTAGGAGATGAACTCCCTTTGAAAGGTTTTGAACAGGGAAATGAGGGATATATCGCCCCACATGGAGCAAAAACGGAAATCAAGGTAAAACCGGATTCTCAACGTCTCCAGCTTCTGACCCCTTTCCCGGCATGGGACGGACAGGACCTGCTGAACATGCCTTTATTGATTAAAGCACAGGGCAAATGTACTACCGACCATATCTCTATGGCAGGTCCGTGGCTCCGCTTCCGAGGACATTTGGAGAATATTTCCGACAATATGCTGATGGGAGCTGTCAATGCTTTTAACGGTGAAACGAACAATGTTTGGAATCGTTCAACAAATACTTATGGAACAGTTTCCGGTACGGCAAAGATGTATAAATCCGAAGGTATTCCCTCTATTGTTGTTGCCGAAGAGAATTATGGAGAAGGTTCCAGCCGTGAACATGCAGCCATGGAACCACGCTTCCTCAATGTACGTGTCATTTTGGCTAAGAGTTTTGCCCGTATCCACGAAACGAACCTGAAAAAACAAGGAATGCTTGCTCTTACTTTTATAGATAAAGCAGATTATGACAAAATTCGGGAGCACGATCTTCTATCCGTATTAGGTTTAGTTCATTTTGCGCCGGGGCGCAATCTGACGATTGTTCTTCATCACGAAGATGGAACGAAAGAAAGTTTTGAAGTGCAACATACATATAATGAACAGCAGATAGCCTGGTTCCGTGCCGGTTCTGCCTTAAATGCAAGATAAAAAATGAACAAAATAACTATGCAAGCAGATGGTACGTTGTTGGTGCCCGATGTGCCTACAGTACCTTATATTACCGGCGATGGAGTAGGAGCCGAAGTAACTCCTGCCATGCAAGCCGTAGTGGACGCAGCTATCCGGAAAGCCTATGGTGGCAAACGTCGTATCGAATGGAAAGAAATGTTGGCGGGAGAACGTGCCTTCAATGCGACTGGTTCCTGGTTGCCGGATGAAACGATGGAAACCTTTCAGGAATACCTGGTAGGAATCAAGGGTCCGTTGACTACTCCTGTCGGAGGTGGAATCCGTTCGTTGAACGTAGCATTGCGTCAGACACTTGATTTATACGTCTGTCTTCGTCCGGTTCGTTGGTATCAGGGAGTACAGTCGCCTGTCAAATCACCGGAGAAAGTGAATATGTGCGTGTTCCGTGAAAATACGGAAGATATTTATGCGGGTATCGAATGGGAAGCCGGAACTCCGGAAGCTGAAAAGTTCTATCAATTCCTGAAAGACGAAATGGGGGTGACAAAAGTCCGTTTCCCGGAGACCTCTTCTTTCGGTGTGAAACCTGTATCACGTGAGGGTACGGAGCGTCTTGTGCGTGCTGCCTGCCAGTATGCGCTCGACCATCATTTGCCTTCCGTAACGCTGGTGCATAAAGGGAATATTATGAAGTTTACCGAAGGTGGTTTCAAAAAATGGGGCTACGAGTTGGCACAACGTGAATTTGGCGATGCTTTGGCAGATGGCAGACTGGTGATAAAAGATTGCATTGCGGATGCTTTCTTGCAAAATACACTCCTGATTCCCGAAGAATATTCCGTGATAGCTACCTTAAACCTCAACGGAGACTACGTTTCCGACCAATTGGCGGCTATGGTAGGCGGTATCGGTATCGCTCCGGGAGCAAATATCAACTACCAGACAGGCCATGCCATCTTTGAAGCGACTCATGGAACAGCCCCCAATATTGCGGGAAAAGATGTGGTGAACCCTTGTTCTATTATCCTTTCGGCAGTAATGATGCTCGAATATTTTGACTGGAAAGAAGCGGCTGCTCTGATAGAGAAAGCCTTGGAACAAAGCTTCCTGGACGCTCGCGCTACACACGATTTAGCCCGTTTTATGCCGAATGGAACCTCCCTCTCTACTTCCGCTTTCACTCGTGAGATCGTGGAAAGAATTGAAAAACAAAAGTAACGAATAAAAAACGAAGAAAGATGAAAAAAGAGTACTTGATTTACAAGCTTTCCGAGGAAATGAAGGAAGCTACCCGGATTGATACAGAATTGTTCTCCAAGTTTGATGTGAAGCGTGGATTGCGTAATGAAGACGGCACAGGTGTATTGGTAGGTTTAACCAGAATCGGTAATGTAGTAGGCTATGAACGTGTTCCGGGCGGTGGACTGAAGCCCATACCGGGAAAATTGTTCTATCGCGGTTATGATGTGGAAGATATTTCTCATGCCATTATCAAAGAGAAACGCTTTGGTTTTGAAGAAGTGGCTTACCTGCTGCTTTCCGGACGTCTGCCGGATAAAGAAGAACTGCTTTCTTTCCGTGAGTTGATTAACGACAATATGCCGTTGGAACAGAAAACGAAAATGAACATCATCGAGTTGGAAGGAAACAACATCATGAATATTCTTTCACGCAGTGTACTCGAAATGTATCGTTTTGACGCAAATGCGGATGATACTTCCCGGGATAACCTGATGCGTCAGAGTATTGAACTGATTTCGAAATTCCCCACTATCATCGCTTATGCTTATAATATGCTTCGTCATGCTACTTTCGGACGTTCTCTGCATATCCGCCATCCGCAGGAAAAGCTCTCTATTGCCGAGAATTTCCTGTATATGCTGAAAAAAGACTATACCGAACTGGATGCACGCACCCTCGATTTGTTGCTGATTCTTCAGGCAGAGCATGGTGGTGGTAATAACTCCACTTTCACCGTTCGCGTTACTTCTTCTACCGGAACAGATACTTATTCGGCCATCGCCGCAGGTATCGGTTCGCTGAAAGGCCCGCTTCATGGAGGTGCCAATATTCAGGTTGCCGACATGTTCCACCATCTGAAAGAGAATATCAAGGACTGGACAAGTGTCGATGAAATAGACACTTACTTCACCCGAATGTTGAACAAAGAAGTGTATAACAAGACCGGACTGATCTATGGTATAGGACATGCCGTTTATACCATTTCCGACCCTCGTGCTCTTCTATTGAAAGAACTGGCTCGCGACCTTGCCCGTGAAAAAGGCAGAGAAAGCGAATTTGCTTTTCTCGAACTGTTGGAAGAACGTGCCATCGCTACTTTCGGACGTGTTAAAAACAATGGAAAGACAGTATCCAGCAATATCGACTTCTATTCGGGCTTCGTTTATGAAATGATCGGTTTGCCGCAGGAAATCTTCACCCCTCTGTTTGCCATGGCGCGTATCGTAGGCTGGTGTGCACACCGCAATGAAGAATTGACCTTCGACGGTAAACGGATTATCCGCCCGGCTTATAAGAATGTGCTTGATGATTTGGCTTATATTCCAATTAAGAAACGCTGATAAGAACAAATCCTTTTATTGAATAGATAAGTAATCCCGGATGTGTGTCTGATCATTTCAGGTATGCATCCGGGAAATTTTACATTTTCTCCTTTTTTATGTTCGTAAAAGAATGTACTTCAGATTCTTTCTATTTTTTGTATCGTCGTTTATCTCATTTTTGTTATTTTTGCGTGTTACAAAATAGATCGATATGAGTATAGATGCTTTTAATCTGTTTCTGGGTGTGATGAGCCTGATTGCTTTGCTTGTTTTTATCTCCCTTTACTTTGTGAAAGCCGGATATGGTATTTTCCGCACGGCATCGTGGGGTGTAGCTATCTCCAATAAACTAGCCTGGATATTGATGGAAGCTCCGGTTTTCGTGGTGATGTGCGTGATGTGGATATATTCCGAACGTAGGTTCGAGCCGGTGATCTTTACTTTCTTCCTCTTCTTTCAAATCCACTATTTTCAGCGTGCTTTCATTTTCCCACTGTTGCTGACTGGGAAAAGTAAGATGCCGCTGGCAATCATGTCGATGGGAGTTCTTTTTAATCTGCTGAATGGCTATATGCAAGGAAAATGGATCTTTTATCTTGCTCCCGAAACGATGTATCAATCCGGTTGGTTCACTTCGCCGTGGTTTATTATAGGCACACTGCTCTTTTTCACAGGTATGTTGTTGAACTGGCATTCGGATTATATCATCCGCCATTTGCGCAAACCGGGAGATACCCGGCATTATCTGCCTCAAAAAGGGATGTACCGTTATGTCACTTCCGCCAACTATTTCGGTGAGATAGTAGAATGGGCAGGTTGGGCGATACTCACTTGTTCACTTTCCGGCCTGGTCTTCCTTTGGTGGACGATTGCTAACCTTGTTCCCCGTGCCAACGCTATTTGGTGCCGTTATCGCGAAGAATTCGGAGACGCAGTGGGAGAACGGAAACGAGTGTTTCCTTTCCTTTATTAGGGACGCTCTTCATCACGATTTACATATGACTTAAATAAAATATCAACTACTATGGAATCTAAACTTTTTAGCCCGGTCACCTTTGGCCCTTTGACGCTGCGGAATCGAACGATCCGTTCGGCAGCTTTTGAGAGCATGTGTCCGGAGAATACTCCCACGCAGATGTTGCTGGATTACCATCGGTCGGTAGCTGCGGGGGGAGTGGGTATGACAACAGTGGCTTATGCTGCCGTGACACAAAGCGGACTTTCTTTCGACCGTCAGTTGTGGTTGCGCCCGTCCATTATTCCCCGTTTACATGAACTGACAAAAGCTGTGCACGATGAAGGTGCCGCAGTAGGTATACAAATCGGGCATTGTGGAAATATGTCCCATAGAAATATTTGTGGTGTCACTCCTATATCCGCATCTTCGGGTTTCAATCTCTATTCTCCTACGTTTGTGCGTGGAATGGAAAAAAAGGAGTTGCCGGAAATGGCGCAAGCGTATGGAAATGCAGTCAATCTGGCGCGGAAAGCCGGGTTTGACGCCGTTGAAGTACATGCGGGACACGGTTATTTGATAAGTCAATTCTTGTCTCCCTACACCAATCACCGGAAAGATGAATATGGCGGTTCGCTCGAAAACCGGATGCGTTTTATGGATATGGTGATGGAAGAAGTGATGAAAGCGGCAGGCAGTGATATGGCAGTTTTCGTAAAAATGAATATGCGTGACGGCTTCAAAGGAGGAATGGAGGTAGACGAATCCATACAAGTGGCTAAACGTCTGCTGGAACTTGGTGCTCATGGGTTGGTGTTGAGTGGCGGTTTTGTCAGCAAAGCACCGATGTATGTGATGAGAGGTGCCATGCCGATTCGTTCGATGTCTTACTATATGAATTGCTGGTGGCTGAAATATGGAGTCCGTATGTTTGGCAAATGGATGATACCTTCTGTGCCCTTCAAAGAGGCCTATTTCCTTGAAGATGCACTGAAGTTCCGTGCGGCTCTTCCGGATGCGCCGTTGATTTATGTCGGTGGTCTTGTTTCCCGTCAGAAAATAGATGAAGTGCTCGATTCCGGTTTTGATGCCGTGCAGATGGCGAGAGCGTTGCTGAACGAACCGGGTTTTGTGAACCGTATGAAACAAGAGGAACAAGCACGTTGCAACTGTGGACACAGTAATTATTGTATAGGTCGTATGTATACGATAGAAATGGCTTGTCATCAACATTTGAAAGAACAATTACCTTCCTCTTTACAAAAGGAGATTGATAAACTAGAGAAAAAATGAGTGAAATGAGATGGGCAATCATTACCGGTGCGGACGGAGGAATGGGGACAGAAATAACACGTGCCGTAGCCAAAGCCGGTTATCGAATCATTATGGCTTGTTATCACCCGAAGAAAGCGGAGATTGTTCGTGAACGTTTGAGCAAGGAAACCGGAAACCCGAATTTGGAAGTAATAGCTATCGATTTATCTTCTATGCAATCCGTAGTTGCTTTTGCCAATCAAATTTTAGAAAGGAATCTTCCCATCGCTTTGCTGATGAATAATGCCGGAACGATGGAGACAGGCTTTCATACCACTTCCGACGGATTCGAACGAACGGTAAGCGTGAACTATATGGGGCCTTATCTGCTTACCCGGAAACTGATTCCGCTGATGGTGCGTGGAGCGCGTATCGTAAATATGGTTTCCTGTACATACGCAATCGGCAGGCTCGATTTCCCTGATTTTCTTCACAGGGGGAAAACGGGAACGTTTTGGCGCATTCCTGTCTACAGTAACACGAAGTTGGCTTTATTGTTGTTTACTTTCGAACTTTCCGAGCAACTTCGAGAGAAGGGGATTACCGTCAATGCTGCCGATCCGGGAATTGTTTCTACTGATATCATCACTATGCACAAGTGGTTCGATCCGTTGACGGATATCTTTTTCCGTCCTTTTATCCGTAAACCGAAGAAGGGGGCTTCTACGGCAATCGGTTTACTGTTGGACGAAAAGGAAACAGGAGTGACAGGACAATTATACGTCAATAACCACCGGAAAAAATTATCCGATACATACGTTAATCATGTGAAGAAAGAGCAATTGTGGGAGATAACGGAGCGTGCATTGGCAAGTTGGCTGAAGTAGGGTTTCTTTTTTTTATTTAAATTATCCAGTATTTACTGATATATAGGTATTATACATATCTATATTTCATTTTTGTTGTCTTATTTTTACTAATAAGCAGTCGTGGAGAACAGTCTAACCAGAACAGTGAATCTAAAAATAAAAACTGGAATGGAACGCTGAAGATGAATTACCATATCGGACAGGCGCATACGTTTACTTTCAGTCATGTAATCAGTGATTTTTCTTAAGAATCACAACTTACATCGTTCATATTTCTTAGTCGTAAGGAAGCATTTGCTTTCCCGCCTTAGAAACTCCAGTTTCAACGGTTGAAACTCTGGTTTCAATTACTAGAAACTCTAGTGCCACACGTTTGAAACTAAAGTTTCTCCAGCTTGGAAACTATTGTTTCTCACCTATGAAACTCTAGTTTCTCCTTGCTGAAACTAAAGTTTCAAGCTGTAGAAACTAATTTAGAACTTTGTTCGGTGATAACAAAGATGCTGTCACCGTGCTATCACAGGTTGCTGTCACATTATAGTGTGCTTATAGTCAAATGTTTAAATACAAACAGGTGACAGATGACAGCAAATTTTCATTTTTTAATTCTCTAGTGAAATATTGTGAGATTATATTTCGGCTCAAATCAGTATAGTATTGAATAAATGAAAGAAGAGCGGTGAATGACTGGTAAATCTCTTGTTCATCCACCGCTCTTTATCTTGATTACATATCGATATAAGCTGATCTCCTAAAAATAATAAGATTAGATTGAAAGCTCTTTCAATACAGTGACAAGATCTCTCTTGATCGGTTTGTCATTTTTAATAGCCTTGCTGAACGGTACGTAAACGATTTCATCATGTTCGATTCCAATCATTACATTACGTTGATCTTCCATAATAGCATCAATAGCAGCAGCACCGAGGCGGCTTGCCAAGATACGGTCGTGGGCAGTCGGGCTACCACCACGTTGCAGGTGACCTAAGATCGTCACGCGTACATCGTATTGCGGGTATTCGTTTTTCACACGTTCGGCATAATGCATGGCTCCTCCGGTCAGTTCGCTTTCGGCTACCAATACAATACTACTGTTTTTTGATTTACGGAATCCGTTCTTGATAAACTCTTCCAGTTGGTCGACTTCCGTACTGAATTCCGGAATAATAGCAGCTTCCGCTCCCGAAGCAATCGCTCCGTTCAGTGCAAGGAAACCGGCGTCACGTCCCATCACTTCTACGAAGAACAAACGTTCATGCGAAGTGGCCGTGTCACGTATCTTATCCACAGCATCCAATATTGTATTTAATGCAGTATCATATCCGATGGTAGTATCTGTACCGTAAAGGTCATTATCAATAGTTCCCGGCAGTCCGATACACGGAACATCAAATTCCTGTGCAAAGATGCGTGCGCCTGTCAGTGAACCGTCTCCACCAATGACAACCAAGGCATCAATGCCTTCTTTTTTCATATTGTCATAAGCCACTTGACGACCTTCAGGGGTCATGAACTCTTTACAGCGGGCTGTTTTCAGGATAGTACCACCCAACTGGATGATATTACTAACATTCTGACTCTTAAATTCTTTGATTTCACCTGTGACCAGACCTTTATAGCCTCTGTATATACCTTTGACTTGCAATCCATTATAGATAGCTGCACGTGTCACTGCACGTATAGCAGCGTTCATTCCCGGAGCATCACCTCCGGAGGTCAAAATTCCGATACACTTAACTGTTCCCATATAACAATCTCTCATTAATTAGTTTGACGCGGCAAATGTACAATAAAAAGTTGAAAGCAGTGGTTATGAAGTTTTTTTTCGTATGAAGAAAACATTAAAAATGTTCAAATAGCCTCTTTTTGCTTTCTTTTTATTCATTCGTGTTACTTTGCCGTTTTTTTCTTATATTGCTTTGCTATTATTCTTTTATGAATAAAGCAGTTATTCTTTGATAAGCGTCCGAATATGATTGTAAATCTTCTCCATCAACCATTTCGGAGTAGAAGTCGCCCCACATACGCCAATCGATTTTACATTTTGAAGAAGAGAAGGATCGATTTCTTTCTCGTTATCTATCAAATGTGAATTGGCATTCACCTTCAAACATTCTTCAAACAGCATCTTCCCGTTCGAACTCTTTTTGCCGCTGACGAAGAAAATCAAATCGTGTGTAGCCGCAAACTCCCGGAGCTTAGGCATTCGGTTGGCAACCTGGCGGCAGATAGTGTCATAATATTCGAAAGTCGCCTCCGGTGAAATATGTTGTTTGAAGTATTCTACAATTTCCTGAAACTCATCCAGTGACTTGGTCGTCTGCGAGAAAAGGCGGATACTTTTGTTTAAATCCAGCTTTTTGGCTTCTTCTGCCTTTTCGATCACAATTGCTTTTCCGTCTGTCTGCCCCACCAGCCCCAGTACTTCAGCGTGTCCGCTCTTGCCGTAGATGACAATTTGTTTTTCTTCGTCACTGTCTGCCAGATAGTCTTGTCTGATGCGTTTCTGCAAACGTAATACAACCGGACAGGTCGCGTCGATAATCTCGATATTATTTTCACGGGCAATCATATAAGTTTCCGGTGGCTCTCCATGCGCCCGGAGCAATACTTTAGCATTCTTCAATTGCTTGAATTCTTCCCGGTTGATCGTGATTAATCCCATCGTTTTCAGCCTGTCCACTTCACGGCTATTGTGCACGATGTCTCCAAGGCAATAGAGTGTTTCTCCCTTTGCCAACTCTTCTTCTGCCTTATGAATGGCTGTCACCACACCAAAGCAGAAGCCGGAATCTTCGTCTATCTCTACCTTGATCATAAAACAAACTATTTACTTACCTTATTAAATTGTTCGAAAAGCCATTCTTTTTGCTCTTCAATCGATAGGTTGGTATTATCCAGGAGTAACGCATCTTCTGCTTTGCGCAGCGGACTAACTTCCCGGTGCTGATCTATATAATCCCGTTGTTTCACATTTTCCAGAATCTCGTCGAAGCTGGCTTCCTGCCCCTTTGCTTTCAGCTCGTCGTAACGGCGTTGAGCACGGATTTCGGGAGTGGCGGTTACGAATATTTTCAGTTCCGCATCCGGGAAAACAGTGGTACCTATGTCCCGGCCATCCATGACAATCCCCTTCTCATTTCCCATTGCCTGTTGTTGAGCTACCATTGCTTCACGTACGAAGTCGAGCGTACTGATAGGGCTCACTTTGGAAGAAACCTCCATCGAACGGATTTTGTTCTCTACATTCACGCCGTTGAGATAAGTGTCGGGACGTCCGGTTTCTTTATTTAGCCGGAACGATATATGAATGTTCTTAATTTCTTTTTTTAGCCTCTCCGTATCGATAACGTCTCCGTCGAAAATTCCATTTTCTATACTATATAAAGTGACCGCACGATACATGGCTCCGCTGTCAATGTAAATGTAGCCCACTTCACGGGCCAGATCTTTAGCCATTGTGCTTTTTCCGCAAGAGGAAAAACCATCGATTGCAATTGTTATCTTTTTCATATTCAGTTCATCTGATTTGTCCGCCAAAGATACGGTAAATTTGAAAATCAACCATAAGTTTGCCGTTAAAAGGAGCAAGACAAGTATGAAAGAATTAAAAAAGTTAAAAAGCCGGATAAAAAGAGGTAAAGAGAGGAATGAATACATGAAAATGTACTATATTTGCCCGGAGACACATGAAAGGACACTTTTTTTAATCATTATATTAATAAATTTATGGAAGTTAAAAAATCACCCAAAGCAGACCTGGAAGGCAAGAAGTCTACATGGTTGCTCGTTGGTTACGTGGTAGTTCTAGCTTTCATGTTCGTGGCGTTCGAATGGACCCAGCGTGACGTGAAGATTGATACAAGCCAGGCAGTAGCTGATGTCGTGTTTGAAGAGGAAATCATTCCTATTACCGAAACCCCTGAACAAGCAGCTCCACCACCACCTGAAGCTCCAAAAGTAGCAGAATTGCTGGAGATTGTGGATGATAAAGCTGATATTGAGGAAACAACAACTATTATCAATGAAGATAATCAAGCTCGTGTAGAAGTAAAATATGTGCCTGTACAAGTTGTTGAAGAAGAACCGGAAGAACAGACTATTTTCGAGGTTGTAGAAAACATGCCGGACTTCCCGGGCGGACAAGCAGCTTTGATGCAATATCTGGCAAAGAATATTAAATATCCGACTATCGCACAGGAAAACGGAACTCAAGGACGTGTTATTGTACAGTTCGTTGTTAACAAAGACGGTAGTATCGTGGATGCGAAGGTTGTACGTAGTGTTGACCCGTATCTGGATAAAGAAGCCCTCCGTGTGATTAACACCATGCCGAAGTGGAAACCAGGTATGCAGCGCGGAAAACCGGTACGTGTTAAATTTACGGTTCCTGTGATGTTTAGATTGCAGTAATTTGTAATAATATAAATTAGGAGGCTGCTTTCGGCAGCCTCTTTTTATTCATTAATTTTTTATTCATCATGTTTACAGCTTCTCAATTACTTGATAAGATAAATAATCATATTTCTGAAATTCAGTTTACCCGGACGCCGAAAGGACTTTATGAACCGATTGAATATATCCTTTCTTTGGGTGGGAAGCGGATACGTCCTGTATTAATGTTGATGGGATATAACTTGTATCGGGAGGATATTGCGTCTATATACGATCCTGCCACAGCAATCGAAGTTTATCACAATCACACCTTGTTGCATGATGATTTGATGGATCGTTCAGATGTGCGCAGAGGGAAGCCTACCGTACATAAAGTTTGGAACGATAATACAGCTGTTCTTTCAGGAGATGCTATGTTGATTCTGGCATTTCGCTATATGACGGGATGTCCGCAGGAACATCTGAAAGAAGTGATGGATTTATTCAGTTTGACTACACTTGAGATCTGTGAAGGGCAGCAACTGGATATGGAATTTGAGTCTCGCTGTGATGTTACAGAAGACGAATACATTGAAATGATTCGTTTGAAAACTGCGGTGTTGCTTGCGGCTAGTCTTAAAATCGGTGCAATTTTGGCAGGAGCGACTGCTGAAGATGCAGAGAATCTTTATAATTTTGGAATGCATATCGGAGTTGCATTCCAGTTGCAGGATGATTTGTTGGATGTATACGGTGATCCGAAAGTATTTGGTAAGAAGATAGGTGGAGATATCCTCTGCAATAAAAAAACATATATGCTTATCAAAGCACTGAATCGTGCGGATGAAAAGCAGCATATAGAATTGAATCGTTGGTTGAATACGGAAACTTCTCAGCCTTCTGAAAAAATAGAAGCGGTAACTGAAATCTATAATCAGTTGAATATCCGCAATGTCTGCGAAAACAAAATGCGCGAATATTATACGCTTGCTATGGAGAGTTTGGCAGCGGTGGCTGTTGCAGAAGACAGAAAAAAAGAACTGAAGAATCTGGTGAAATTATTAATGTATCGTGAAATGTAGTTAACGACTAAAGATATGCCTTACAGACGACTGCCAAATACAGATCAAGCAAGGGTTCGGGCGCTGAAAGCAGCGGTCGAAAAGGGTGAAATGTATAATGTACGTGATTTGGCTATTACATTAAAGACATTATTTGAGGCGCGTAATTTCTTGCATCGGTTCGAGGCAGCGCAGATTTACTATACCCAGTGTTATGACAATCAATCGCGTGCCAGCCGTAAGCATCAGATGAATGTGAAGACCGCCCGGTTATATATCTCTCATTTTATTCAAGTACTCAATTTGGCGGTACTTCGGGATGAAATCAAAGTGGCACATAAAGAACTGTATGGCCTGCCTGTTTCAAATACTGTACCGGACCTGTTGAGTGAAGCCGCACTGGTAGAGTGGGGGAAGAAAATAATTGAAGGCGAACAACAAAGAACAACTCAAGGTGGCATACCTATTTATAATCCGACTATTGCACGCGTAAAAGTGCATTATGATATTTTCCTGGAGAGCTATGAACGACAGAAAAACTATCAGGCATTAACCACTCGAAGTCTTGATGAATTGGCATCCATGCGTGATCGTGCAGATGAATTGATTTTGGATATCTGGAACCAGGTAGAAGCTAAATATCAGGATGTCACTCCCAATGATACCAGATTAGAAAAATGTCGCGACTACGGGCTGATATATTATTATCGCTCCAGTGAAAAAGTAAAAGAAGAAAAAGAAATATCATGCTGATAGATACTCATTCTCACCTTTTTGTTGAAGAATTTACCGAAGACCTGCCACAGGTGATGGAACGTGCACGAAAAGCGGGAGTCTCCCATATTTTCATGCCCAATATAGATAGTACCACGATTGATGCCATGTTGTCAGTGTGTAGGGATTATCCGGGTTTTTGCCACCCGATGATCGGGTTGCATCCGACTTCCGTCAATGAATCCTATGAACAGGAATTAGCAATTGTGCACAAGTACTTGTCGACTTCCAATGAATTCGTGGCTATCGGAGAAATAGGCCTTGATCTTTATTGGGATAAGACTTTTCTGAAAGAGCAAATTTTGGTTTTTGAAAAGCAAATAGGGTGGGCGCTGGAGTATGGTCTTCCAATCGTTATTCATTCAAGAGAAGCATTTGAATATATATATAAGGTAATGGAACCCTATAAAAAGACGGCATTGACCGGCATTTTTCATAGTTTCACCGGAACATCGGAAGAAGCAATGAAATTGTTGGAATTCGAAGGATTTATGTTGGGTATTAACGGAGTCGTTACTTTTAAAAAATCGACTTTACCGGAAACACTGATGACAGTTCCTTTGGAACGTATTGTGCTCGAAACCGATTCCCCCTATCTAGCTCCCGTGCCGAACCGGGGAAAGAGAAATGAGAGCGCTAATGTGCGAGATACACTAATGAAGGTGGCTGATATTTATCAGATGGACCCGGAGTACGTGGCACAGGTCACTTCCGTGAATGCGTTAAAAGTGTTCGGAATCCGCAAATAAGGTTCGAAAGGTTTTAAATTATATTAATTTGCAGTATTTATTCAAGATAAAAGAGGGAGAATGCTTCAAGAAAAGAAAAAAAAGAATACATTTGTAGCTGAAAATGCGGAAAACTCATAAGGAGAGATGCTCGAGTGGTTGAAGAGGCACGCCTGGAAAGCGTGTATACGCCAAAAGCGTATCCGGGGTTCGAATCCCCGTCTCTCCGCAGAAATGAAAGAGAGATGAGAAGTAAATACAATAATAATAATCAATTAATTAATCTTAAAAATTAGACACACAATGAAAAAGTTATTTGCAATTGTTGCTGTGATTGGGGCCTTCACTTTTGGCTCAATTCAACTTGCTCAGGCTCAAGATGCTCCTGCAGCAGAACAAACTGAACAACAAGCTGCTCCTGCCGCTGAAGCTACTACAGCTGCTGCTCCTGCTGCAGAAGAAGGTGGTATTCACAAGGAAATCAAAGTTAAATTCATCGAAGGTACTGCATCTTTCATGAGTTTGGTAGCTATCGCTTTGGTGATCGGTTTGGCTTTCTGTATCGAACGTATCATTTATTTGAGCTTGGCTGAAATCAACACAAAAAAATTCATGGCATCTATCGAAGCTGCTTTGGAAAAAGGTGATGTTGAAGCTGCTAAAGACATTGCTCGTAACACCAGAGGTCCGGTTGCTTCTATCTACTATCAAGGTCTGATGAGAATTGATCAGGGTATTGATGTAGTTGAGAAGTCAGTTGTATCTTACGGTGGTGTACAGGCTGGTTACCTTGAAAAAGGATGTTCTTGGATCACACTGTTTATCGCAATGGCTCCGTCACTCGGATTCTTGGGTACTGTAATCGGTATGGTGCAGGCATTTGATAAAATCCAGCAGGTAGGTGATATCTCTCCGACGGTTGTTGCAGGTGGTATGAAAGTTGCCTTGATTACAACTATCTTCGGTTTGATCGTAGCGTTGATCCTTCAGGTATTCTACAACTATGTACTTGCTAAGATTGAAGCTCTGACTAGCGAAATGGAAGATTCTTCTATCTCTTTGTTAGACATGGTAATCAAATATAATTTGAAATACAAAAAATAATCGAAGATGAGTAAGTTAACATATAGAGCATCGTATTACGCACTTTATGCGATGTTTGCCATCATTCTGGTCGTATTGTGCCTTTTCTTTTTAGGAGGAGATGCTACAGGCGATGCAGCGATTGCGGGGGTAGATCCCGAGATGTGGCAGCCGGCTCAAACAGACGCCTTACTTTATTTGATGTATGCTTTGTTTGGCATTGCTATTGCAGCTACTATACTCGGTGCAATATTCCAATTTGGAGCAGCCTTGAAAGATAATCCGGCAAATGCTATTAAATCTTTACTTGGTTTGGTTCTTTTAGTTGTTGTTTTAGTTGTAGCTTGGTCTATGGGTGACGGAACACCAATGCAGATCCAGGGTTATAGTGGTACAGACAACGTTCCTTTTTGGCTGAAAATAACAGATATGTTCCTTTATTCTATTTACATTTTGTTGTTTGTGACAGTTGTTGCAATCATCGTGAGTGGCATAAAGAAGAAATTATCCTAATCAATTGAGTAATTCTCAATTAAATAAGTAATTACAATGGCAAGAGGAAAAAGAAAAGTTCCTGATATTAACTCAAGTTCTACAGCGGATATCGCTTTCTTGTTGCTGATCTTCTTCTTGATTACAACATCAATGGATACGGACCGTGGTTTGGCAAGACTTTTGCCTCCACCACCCGAAGATCAAGATCAGGATAATACTGATAAAATCAAAGAACGTAACGTCTTACAGGTATATCTGAATAAGGATGATGCCTTGATGTGTGGAAATGATTATATCGGTGTTGATCAGTTGAAAGAGAAAGCTAAAGAATTTATTGCTAACGTTGCTAACGCAGAACATATGCCTGAAAAAACACAAAAGAATGTGGAATTCTTCGGCACTTATCTCGTTAACGACAAGCATGTAATTTCTTTGCAGAATGACCGTGGATCTTCTTATCAGGCTTATATTAGCGTGCAGAACGAATTGGTGGCTGCATACAATGAATTGAGAGACGAGTTGGCTCAACAGAAATTTGGAACTACATATGCGGAATTGAATGACGATCAGCAAAAAGCGATTCGCGAAATTTATCCGCAGAGAATTTCTGAGGCAGAACCTAAAAAATACGGAGAAAAAAAGAAGTAAGTAATGGGAAAATTTAATAAGACTGGTAAACGTGAAATGCCGGCATTGAATACTTCTTCGTTGCCTGACCTTATCTTTACCTTGTTGTTCTTCTTTATGATTGTAACAACAATGCGTGAGGTAACGTTAAAGGTACAGTTTACACTTCCGCAAGGTACTGAACTCGAAAAACTGGAGAAGAAATCGCTGGTAACATTCATCTATGTAGGAGAACCTACACAGGAATATCGCGCGAAAATGGGTACTGAAAGTCGTATTCAGCTCAACGACAGCTATGCTGAAGTTGGTGAAGTACAAGACTTCATTTTCCAGGAACGTGCAAGTATGAATGAAGGTGATGCAGCTAAAATGACTGTGTCTCTGAAAGTAGACCAAAAGACAAAGATGGGTATTATTACTGACGTAAAAAATGCTCTTAGAAAATCTTATGCTTTGAAGATTAACTATTCGGCTACAAAACGTGGTGAAAAGTAATTAGTTAATTTGATATATAAAAAGAAAGGGTGTCCAAATCGGTTTGGACACCCTTTCTTTTTATATGCAAATGTTACATCATATTGGAATATAGCCATTTTACACTTTTTTAAACAAAAGATATATAAGATAAAAAAGAATAAAAGAATGCTAATTTGGTGTGATGTTATTCACTTTCAATAAGAATTATATATATGTTTGCACCCGTTTTATTATTTATAATATTATTAAATAATTTTAATTGTGAATAAGTTAGTTGCAAAGAAGGCGTTTCTTTTGCTGGTACTAGCGTGCGCAATGTTAGTGACGGTAGAACCGATTTACGCAAAGAAGAAAAAAAACACGAAAACTGCGAAGAAAGAGTCTCCCTACGAGAAGATTTTTAAAGGGAAGAAAGATGAGGTGAAAAAAGGGGTGATAACTCTTCATAAGATTGAAGGAAAAATCTTATTTGAATTCCCTCTTACTCTTCAGAATCGCGAGATGCTTTTAGGATCGACAGTTTCAGAGATTAGTGACAATGGAAATGCATTGGTTGGGCAAAAGATTAAGAAGCCCCTGCACATTAAATTCGCATTACGCGATAGTGTGATGGAGATGCGCGAAGTGAGTAACTTTGCACGTCGCCCAATCTTTTCTACGAGTAAGGATGAGTCTATTAAAGAGGCGATGAAGAAAGGAATCGGAGAGCCTGTAATGGAAGGATTCAAAGTGATGGCTTATAATGCAGATAGTACAGCTGTAGTATTTGACATGACGGATTTTTTGGTGAGCGACAATAAGCGTATGGCTATTTTTGATCCTTATGGTAAGAAAACAATGTTCGGTGCTTGCGTTCGTCGGGCGACGTTCAAAAAAGAGCTCTCTTATGTCGATCAGATAAAATCATTTGATGATAATATATCAGTAACATCAAGTTTGAGCTATTTGCAGGATTTACTTTATATGGGGATTGTTGCAATAGCCTATCAGGAACCCGTGACGGTAAAAGTAAACCGGTCATTTGTTTTGTTGCCGGAGACTCCTGAAATGATGCCGCGTATGGCTGACCCCCGAATTGGTTATTTTACTTCTAATAAGGAAGAAATCGCCGATGATTATGACGGAGTAAAAATGAATACTTATACCAACAAGTGGAATGTATATCCTAAAGATGTAGAAGCTTACAAACGAGGAGAACTTGTTGAACCTACCAAGCCTATTCTTTTTTATGTAGATGACGCTTTTCCTGAAGAATGGAAAAAGGGTATCCATGAAGGAGTGCTGGTATGGAATAAAGCCTTTGAACGTATTGGCTTTAAGAATGTAATGCAAGTGAAGGATTTCCCAAAGGATGATCCGGAATTTGATCCGGCTAATATTAAATATAATTGCATTAATTATGCTCCGATTGGAATTGCAAACGCAATGGGACCATCGTGGATTGATCCCAGAAACAGTCAGATCATTAATGCTTCTGTGTTTGTATATCACGATGTTATCCAGTTGGTGAATGACATGAGATTCGTGCAAACGGCACAGGTTGATCCAAGAGTACGTACTCCTAAACTTCCGCAGGATGTATTAGACGAGAGCTTGCGCTATATCATATCTCATGAGGTAGGTCACTGTTTGGGATTGATGCACAATATGGGATCTTCTTTTGCTTATGCAACGGAATCATATCGTGATCCTGTGTTTATGAAAGAACATGGTACAACTCCGTCCATCATGGACTATGCCCGTTTTAATTATATAGCACAACCTGAAGACAAAGATGTATGTCTTACTCCTCCGGTATTAGGCACTTATGATTATTATGCTATCAAGTGGGGATATACCGTATTCCCGCAGGCAAAAACTTCAGAAGAGGAGGTTCCTTATTTGGAAAACATCATTAAGAGTAAAATAGGGGATTTGGAATATAGATATGGAAAGCAACAATTGGGTTATGGGGTTTTCGACCCGACTTCTTTATCGGAAGATATCAGTAATGATGCCATGAAGGCAGGTGCTTATGGCATCAAGAATCTGAAATATATATTAGGTAATCTCAATGCATGGCTGAATGACAAGGATCCTGATTTTACATATCGTGATCATCTTTATGACGCATTGGTTTCGCAGTATGTACGTTATCTGAATAATGCCTGGGCAAATGTGGGCGGTTTCTTTATCAATGAACATTATGTCGGCGATCCGTATAACACATCTGAAGTGATTCCTCATGATATGCAAAAACGTGCTGTTCAGTTTGTTTTGAATGAATTAAAGAACATCGACTGGATAGATAATCCTGATGTGGTAAAGAATCTGACTTTTGATGGTTCAATGTCACGTTCTATCTTGAAATCAATGAGCAAGAAGATTCTGAATACAAAACGTGTTTCATTGGCTGCTTACCGTGATTCTTCCGCATATTCTCCACAGGAATATTTAGATGATATTTATAATATTTTGTGGGAGTCGACTATAAAGAACGTAGAACCGACCGAATCCGAACGTATTTTGCAGACCGAAGTCTTGATGGGCATTATTCGTAATGCTGACCCACTGACGAAGAAAGACGAGATTGATGAAGTTTTGTTTGCAGATCTGAAACAAGCTGCCCAGACGGGTGCTTTACAGTTACCCGCCAATACGGATTTACCTTTGTTCCAACTATTTGATGTATATAAGCACTTGACAGAGCAGGGAGATGCAGATTGTTGTGTAGATGCAGGACATTATTATAAGACTGCTAACGCACTGAAAAAGATAAATGAATATGCAGGTTTTGATTATATCTATTATGTGCTTAACACTTCAAATAATAATCAGAATCATCTGTACTTTGATTTATTGACACGTATAAAGAATATAGTGGAAAAGCGTAAGAATTCAGGTTCATATGCAACCCGTTCTCACTATGAATATTTATTGTCTATCATTACTGATTTTGAAAAGGCAAAATAAAAATTGTTGAGTGATGAAGTTATTTATAGTGTTATTGACCGGGGCTTTTATGTTAGCTACCGGAACTTCTGATGTTTTTGCCAAGAAAAAGGAGAAGGTGCAAACGGAAGCAAAATCGGATACGGTTCAGACTGCTTCTAAAAAAAGGAATACTCAATATCCACGTTTGTTTAAGAACAAAAGAGTGGTGACAAAGAAAGGGCTTATTACAATCCATAAGATTAATGATAAACTTTACTTTGAATTTCCTAAAAGTTTGCTTGGACGTGACTTTTTGATGGGTTCTTCGGTTTCGGCAACAAGTAATAATGCAAGCGGTCTTGTAGGACAGACTATGACTACTCCGTTGCATATTCGTTTTGCTATACAAGAGGATCAGATATATATGCAAAATGTAACCCCTGTTTCTCGAATGGATGTATATAGCAACCAGTCTGATATAAGCAGGGCAGTAGCGAAAAGTAATATAACGCCGAATATGGAATCATTCAAGATTGCGGCTTATAATATGGATAGCACGGCAGTGGTATTTGAAGTTACTAAGTTCTTTCTTGCTGATAATAAACGCCTTCCTTTATTTGACCAGAATAGTGCTTCTTTAAGAGATGAGAAATATGGTAAATTGGAGTTGAAAGCTATCTTGAAAAAGAATCTCTCTTCTATCAGGAATTTCTATGTCTTTGATGATAACTTGGAAATTAATCTGGATATGAGTTTTTATCAGTCTCTACTTGCTAATAAAAGAGAGGTTAGAGGAGGAAATGTACGGGTGAAGGCTGTTTATTCAATGCTTTTATTGCCGGAAGAGGTAATGACCTGGCGGTTGGGCGATCCTCGTTTAGGATATACATATACCAAGAAGCAAAAGATATCGACAGAAAAAGACGGTACGGCTTTTTCATATTTGCAACATAAATGGAATCTGCTTCCTGCCGATGAGGAGGCATATCGCCGGGGTGATTTAGTTGCTCCACGAAAACCTGTGTTTTTCTATATCGATAGTGATTTTCCGGAAGCCTGGAAAAAAGCAATAAAAGAAGGAGTTAACTGGTGGAATGAAGCGTTTAAAATGGCTGGATTTAAAGATGCTGTGCAGACTGCGGATTTTCCAGCAAATGATACGACGTTTTATGCCGGAAACTTGAAGTATTCTTGTATCCGTTATGTTCCTGTAAATCTTTCAAAAACTCAGAGTAAAGTTTGGGTGGATCCTCGTAGTGGAGAAATTATTAATGGAACTATTTTTGTCGGACATGATATAGCTAAGACAATAGCCAATCAACGTTTTGTTCAAACAGCTCAAGCTGATGAACGTATACGGGGGGGACAGTTGTCGGAAGAGATTTTATTAGAGGGTATCCGGCTTTATGTAGCTCGTGAAGTAGGTCATTGTTTAGGTTTGGCAGAAAATGCTTCCGCTTCGGCTGCATTTTCTGTAGAATCATTGCGTTCACCTGAATTTACTAGACAGAACGGCATTGCTTCTTCTGTGATGGATGAGCTTCCTTTTAATTATATTGCCCAACCGCGAGATGGTAAGGTTGATTTTGTTCAAAATAAGTTGGGAGCTTATGACTTATATGCGATTCAGATGGGATATATGCTCATTCCGGATGCGAAGACGCCGGAAGAAATCTGTGAAAAGATCATGAGATGGGTATCTATGAAGTCAGGAGATCCGGTTTATCGCTATGGAAAAGCGCAATATCAGGACGCAGAATATGATCCGAGTGCGCTCGGAGGTGATTTGAGCAACAATGCTGTTAAAGCGGGAAAATATGGAATCAGTAATCTGAAATATATCTTGGGAAACATGGATAAATGGGTGGAACAACAAGATTCGGACTATCGTTTCCGCATTCAGATTTACCCGGAGATAGTTAATCAGTATAACCGATATTTGATGTATGCTTTTCGAAATGTAGGAGGATTTTATCTGTCCGAACATAGGGTAGGTGATCGTAATCAGGCTCTATCTGTTGTATCTAAAGCGCAACAGCGTGAAGCGGCTCGTTTTGTAATGAACGAGTTGTGTAATATGACCTGGTTGGATGATTCTTCCATCCTTCGTAATATGCCGGTACAAACTCCGGTTTATCAAAAGATGATTAAGAATTTTGCAACTGCTTTGGTGGCTACTAAACGAGTGTCATTAGCTTACTACAAAGATAAGAACAGTTATTCTCCTGAAGAATACTTGAATGACATTTACAGTGGTGTATGGGCATCGACTTTAAAAGGTAAGTCATTGAACCGTGCAGAGATGCTGCTTCAATATGAAGTGATTGCTGCGATTTTGAGAAAGTTGCAGTTGCCCAATCACATGGAAACTACAGGTCGTGAAAAGAAAGGTAAGAAGATTGAAACACTGTTACAGTCTGTTCGGCCTGAAGTAAATACAGTTGGAGGATTCGGACCTTTGGGATATATCACCAATTTATCTAATGATAATCAGCTGCATTTGTATCATGGGCTGTTGATTCGTGTTCAGAAGTTGATGGAATCGCGTTTGAATTCCGGTTCTGATGAAACAAGGATGCACTATGGACAGTTGCTTGAGAAGATAGAAGATATACGTAATTGGTAAAATAATAAGAAAACACGATATGAGACGATTTTTAATCATTTGTCTGGCTGCGGTATTTACGTTGCCTGCTGCAGACGCAAATACGATTTTCTGGAAAAAGAAAAAAGACAAAACAGAAAAGAAAGAGAAAAAACTCAGCAAATACGAAAAGCTGTTTAAAGACAAGAAGGTGGAAACCTCTAAAGGTCTGCTCACTTTACACTTTGTAGACAAGAAAAAACTGCTCGTCGAGTTCCCTGTTTCACTCATGGGACGTGAGTTTCTTTTAGGATCGAAGGTGGTAGAAACCTCTGACATGGGAAATGGACCGGCAGGAACGATGTCGTATACTCCCCGGCACATCAAATTTGCAATGGTAGACAGTACGCTATATATGAAGGAAGTCAGTAGAACAGGACAGAATATGATATTCTCCAGTTCGGCGAACCAGAATATGCAGGAGGGATTGAAGAAGAATTCATTATCAACCATTGTTGATGCGTTCACTATTGCTGCCTTTAATAAAGACTCTTCGGCTGTTGTGGTAGATATGACTTCCTACTTTGTATCTCATACAGAAAATATGAATCCTTTTTCAAGTGGCAAACGTACAATGGAATATGGATCGGGTAGTCAGGCGGTAAAATTCAAGGATGATTTGTCTTACCTGATGGGGGTGAAGGCCTTTGAAGATAATGTCTCTATTATTTCTAAATTGACTTACTTAATGAATTTAAGTGTGGGGGGACAACTTGTAAGTGTGGATGAACCTGTTAGCATAACAGTAAACCGTACTTTATTATTGCTTCCGGAGAAACCGCAGATGCGTCCCCGTTTGGCCGATCCCCGAATAGGAATAGGGACTGTAGCTATGGAAAATATGGGTACGGAGGTAGACGGTTCCAGAATGGAACACCGGATGAAACGTTGGAATCTGGAGGTGTCGGATGTTGACAAGTACAAACGTGGTGATCTGACGGAACCGAAAAAGCCGATTGTTTTTTATATGGATCCGAATTTTCCGGTAAGTTGGAGAGCCGCTGTAAAAGCAGGAGTAAATGACTGGAATAAGGCTTTCGAGGCTATTGGTTTTAAAGATGCTATCCAGGTAAAGGACTTTCCGAAAGATGATCCGAATTTTGATCCTGATAATTTGAAATACAGTACGATTCGTTATGTTCCTACCGGGGTGGTAACGACTATGAAAGATGCGTCATTTGCTGATCCTCGTACCGGAGAAATCATGAATGCTTCTTTATATCTTTATCATGATTTGCTTAAGTGGAATAATATCCAGCGTTTTGTACAGACTTCCCAGGTTGATCCGGATGCGCGTCATCTTCGGTTACCGGATGACTTAATGAGTGAAACGCTTCGTTGTGCCGTTCGTCGGGAAGTTGGTTTTGCTCTGGGATTGATAGAGAATATGGCAGGTTCTGCTGCTATACCGACAGATTCATTACGGTCAGCTTCTTATACACAGAAATATGGAATAACTGCATCTGTGATGGATGAAGTAGGTTTCAATTACGTTGCTCAACCGGGTGATAAGGGAGTGATGCTTTCTCCTAAATTGGGAGTGTATGATTATTATGCTATTAAAGTAGCCTACAAACCAATTTTAGAAGCACAAACTCCGCAGGAAGAAAATAAGATAGTGCGCCAGTGGATTAGTGAGAAAAGCGGTGATCCGATGTATCGTTTCGGAACCAAACAGTATTTGTTGACCACGTTCGACCCGTCAGCTCTTTCTTTTGATTTAGGAAATGATGCGATTAAAGCTAGTACATACGGTATCAATAATTTGCGTTACATTGTAGCTCATATGCATGAGTGGATGGATGCGGAAGATAAGAATTATGATTATCGTAATATGGTCTTCCCGTTTATTGTACAGCAATTGCGAGGATATTTGTTTAATGTATATCGTAACATTGGTTCATTCTATCTGAATGAGCATTTTGTAGGTGACGCTAACGCAACTCTCACGGCGGTACCCAAGGAATTACAAAAGGCATCTTTAGAGTTCCTGTTTACTCAACTGAAAGATTTGGAATGGATTGATGATGAAGATGTTATAAAGAAACTTTCATTCTCCGGTTCACAAGCCCGTAAAATTCTGAAGAACTATGTAGTAAAAGAAAAGAATGTGATTACAGATTTGTATCAAACCAAGCGTATTTCGTTGACGTACTATCGCGATCCCTCTTCTTATAGCCCGAAAGAATATATCGATGATCTATATGAATTTGTATGGCGTCCGACAATGGAGGGACGTTCGTTGACAGAACCCGAACGTATTATGCAAGCTGAATTCTTGTCGAACGTGCGTAATAGTGTGGATATAAATGGTCGGAAGAGATGGTTCGGACAATATTATCTGTCGGACGACAACACTGATAAAGTAGGTGCCTTGGATGAAGAGGAAAATGAAGATGCAGAAAGTGCCATAGAGGAACAAGGATATGGCTCTCGTGCTGTTGTTTATAACATTGCGGCGGATAATCAGAATCATTTATGGTACGGCACTTATCAGAAATTGTCGGAGTTACTAAAGAAACAACAAATGACAGGGGATGAACAAACGCGTGCTCACTATAAATATTTACTATTCTTGATGACGCGTTCTTGGAAAGATACTCCTAAAATTTAAATAACATAATATATTGTTTTGCATAAATAGAATACAACACGGATTATGAAAAAAGTATTTCTTTTTTCCTTGGTATATCTTTTGTCGGCAGTTACGGTGGTAGCTCAGCAAAAAGATAATAAGCAACAAGGCCAAAGGCCAAAGGTTGAAAGTAAAGAACAGTCATCAGAATATCGGACTGTTTTTGGAAAAGTGGTTGATCAGGAAGGGCTTCAATTAGTTGGAGTTACTATTCGACTGAAAGGCACAGATTTTGGTACCACTACGGATGTTAATGGAGACTTTAAATTAATGTATCCTATTCGTAAACATCCGGTGATTATTGTTTCCTATATAGGAATGACTACACAGGAGATAAGCTTGGGAGATGATGCGTCAAAAGACATAAAGGCCCGGGTGATTTCTATGAAAGAAGATGCTGTGATGACTGATGAAGTGGTGATTACCGGTTATTCTAATATTAATAAGAAAAGCTTTACGGGTAACAGCGTGCAGATTAAAAAAGACGAACTGTTAAAGGTTTCCAAGACAAATGTTTTTTCTGCTTTGCAGGCATTCGACCCTTCTTTCCGTATTCAGGAAAATAGTCAATGGGGTTCGGACCCGAACGCTATTCCGGAACTATACATTCGAGGTCGTTCTGGTATAGGTATCAAAGAGTTGGACTCGGAAACAGTGTCTAAATCTAATTTGCAGAATAATCCGAACCTCCCGTTGTTCATTATGGATGGTTTTGAAGTTTCGGCTACTAAATTATATGACCTTGATCCGAACCGTATTGAAAGTATTACCATCTTAAAGGATGCGGCTGCGACAGCTATGTATGGTTCACGTGCGGCAAACGGTATCGTTGTTATCACTACTGTACCTCCTAAACCAGGAAAATTGCAGATTGATTATAGTATGACCGGAACTTTGCAGATGCCGGACTTGTCTGACTATAATTTGATGAATGCATCGGAAAAACTGGAAACAGAACGTTTGTCCGGTTTTTATAAAGGTAAAGATGCTGCTGAACAATATACTCTTGACAAAGAATATTATGGTAAATTACAGAATGTAAGACGGGGAGTTGATACCGACTGGATTTCTCAACCGGTACATTCCGTATTCAATCATAAACATAGTTTGTCTTTGACCGGAGGTACGGAAAATCTACGTTTCTCTGTGGACTTGAGCTATAATAAATCTGATGGTGTGATGAAGGGTTCTTATCGTGATCGTACAAGTGGAGGTTTATCTTTGGATTACCGTATCGGTCGTTTGCAAGTACGTAATTACGTTTCTTATTCGGCAACACGTTCTAAAGAATCGCCTTATGGAAATTTCTCGGATTATACAACTAAGTTGCCGTATGATACTTTCCGTGATGATGATGGAACTTATGTAACAAAGACAACCGAGTGGCATAAGTTAGGGATGGATAACTTGGCCAATCCTTTATATGAAGCTACATTGAAAAGTTATGATAGGTCTAGTGCGGACGAATTTATTGATAACTTGTCTGCAAATTGGTACATTAATGATCACTGGCAAATTAAAGGGCAGTTTGCATTAACTAAAAGTTATTCCGAGTCCCGTAACTTTCTTGACCCGTTGTCGGCAAAAAATACAGACGTTTTGGGTGGAACGAATAAAATATCCGGTGAATTGACTACTGGTAGTGGTAATTCTTTTTCTTGGGATATGAATGCTTTTCTGGCATATAACCGGACTATTAAAGAGCATAATATTAATCTATCAGTAGGTATTAACGCTACTTCTTCTAGTGCTACAAGTTCTTCGGCTCGCTATATGGGATTCCCGTCCGGTGACTTCGATTCTCCTAATTATGCACAAAAAATTTACGAAAAACCGGATTGGAGCGATAACAAATCACGTTTGTTCGGTGCGTTGGCTACTTTAAACTATAGTTATCGGAACATTTATTTGCTTGACGCTTCTGTTCGTAGCGATGGCTCTTCCGAATTTGGGTCGGACAACAAGACTGCCTTATTCTGGTCGTTTGGGTTGGGACTTGCTTTGCATAACTATGAGTTTATAAAGAAGTTGAGCTTTATTGATGAATTTAAAATTCGCGGAACTTATGGTTCTTCCGGTAAAGTTAATTTTGAGCCTTTTGCTGCAAAAACCGTTTACGAAATTAATGGTGATGAATGGTATGAAACCGGAATGGGTGCCAATATGATAGCAATGGGGAATGTAAACTTGGGTTGGGAAACGACCTATCAGACGGACTTTGGATTTGAATTAGGCCTGTTGAAACGTTTGTTCTATGTTTCATTTGCTTACTATAATAAACGTACAGTGGATTTGGTGAATGATGTAACGATTCCTAGTTCTACCGGTTTTACTTCTTATAAAGACAATGTTGGGGAAATGCAGAATCGTGGATATGAAATCAATGTACGCAGTAATATTATTCGTAAGCGTGATATGCAGTTGTCATTATTTGCTAACTTAGGGCACAATGAGAATAAGTTGGTGAAGATTTCCAATAGTCTGAAAGCATATAATGATTTGGTCGATCAGAAATATGCAGAACTGGGCAATTATGATGCTAATGCTGCTAAGCCTTTCCGCAAATATGAAGAAGGTGTGTCTACTACTGCAATTTCTGCAGTGAAATCTCATGGGATCGATCCGGCAACGGGAAAAGAAATCTTTGAAAAACGAGACGGTACATTGACTACTAAATGGGATTCAGCTGATATGATTAGTTGTGGTGATACCGAACCGGATATTCAGGGAACATTTGGTTTCAACTTCTCTTGGAAGAAATTCAGCTTGTACACTACATTTATGTATGAGTATGGTGGTCAACGCTATAATTCAACGCTGGTATCTAAGGTTGAGAATGCTGATATCTACAACTCTAACGTAGACAAGCGTGTTCTTTCCGACCGTTGGAAAGAGCCGGGAGACAATGCACGTTTTAAAGCGTTGTATAATGGTAAGAACAGCATTGAAATAACTAAATCAACGACCCGTTTTATTGAAGACTACAACTTGTTGTCATTGAATTCAATTACATTAGGGTATACTTTCGCTGCGGAACAAATCAAGAAATTAGGATTGAGCATGCTCCGTTTGGAAATAGGTGCTAATGACCTTGCCCGTTTCTGTACAGTGAAACAAGAACGCGGTTTGAGTTATCCTTACTCAAGAAGCGTCAATTTTACTGTGAATGCAAGTTTCTAAGTTGATCGTGACAAATTTTAAAAAGAAGGAAGTATATGAAAATTAAGCATATTATATTAGTTTTATGTACGTCATTGACGTTTTGTTCCTGCTCCGATTGGTTGGATGTACGTCCTAATAATCAAGTGGATGGAGAAGACCTGTTTAACTCTGGCAGTGGATACCGCATTGCCTTAAACGGTATTTACAAACAGATGTCAAGCCAGTATCTTTGGGGAGAAGAACTGACCTGGGGAATGGCTGATGTATTGGGACAGAATTATACTAAATCTAATTTAGGTAGTACGGACTCCAAGTATTGGCAAGCCTGCCAGTATAAATATACGGATAAAACGTTGGAACCGGTTATTCAGAGCATCTGGTCTACGGCTTACAATGCAATAGCCAATTGCAATGAATTGATAAAGAATATAGAAAGTGTCGATCCTACCATCTTTCAGGGTAAAACGCTTGAACGAGATCTAATTCATGGAGAAGCGTTGGCGTTAAGAGCAATTTTGCATTTCGAAGTCCTTCGTTTTTTTGCTCCTAGTGTAGCAGCAGATGATGGTAAGAAATACATTCCTTATTATGCAACTTTCCCTTCTGTGTCAGAACCCTACCTAACAGTGAAAGAGATATTGGCTAAAATAGAAAAAGATTTGGAAGATGCGCGCAATTTGGTGCAGACCTATGATAATCAAAAAGGTTATAAGATATTAATGACCAAAGGTTATCGCTTTGAAGGTGGGGATTTGGTGACAGACCTTTTTTACGCTAGCCGTGGTTTTCGCATGAGCTATATGGCTATTACGGCTTTACAAGCACGTGTATTCTCTTATGCGGGAGAGGCGAAAAAAGCTTATGATGCAGCGTCAGAGGTTATAAATTATACAGACGATAATGGAGATAAAATGTTTACTTTCACTGCTAATGCAAGCTTTAATACGAATCCTAAGATGAAGGATGATTTAATTTTCGCTCTTTCAAATTCAAAAGAAGTAGAACTTTTCAAGGCGTGGGATAATGTGGATGAAGATGGTGGAATGGTTTCTATCGATTATGATGATTATGAGGAAATTTTGAATGAAAATGCGAATGACAGACGTTGGAATGAGAGTGGGGGTATGATGGAAATTCATAGCGACTATGACTGGTATTGTGTGATTTCTAAAAAATATATGGATGATGCCTCTTATACGGATCTTGATAAACGTATTATTCCTGTTATCCGTTTGAGTGAAATGTATTATATCCGTGGTGAATATTTGGCGAAAACAGATCCTGCAAGTGGAGCACTGGAGTTAGAAACTGTTGCAACCAATAGAGGGTGTACAGCCGGTATTTTCTCATACGTTTCTACTTTAGAGGAATATCAGGAAGCTGTTTTAAAGGATGCACGTAAGGAATTTTTAGGTGAAGGTCAGTTATATTATTTTTATAAGAAGTATAATATACTTCCTAATTCAAAGGCTAACTTTATATTCCCATTACCGGATAACGAGATGGTTTACTAATTTATAGACGGATCGAAAATGAAACAGATATATTTATTTTTAACGGCAATGGTTTTGACACTCACAGCATGTGAGAAAGACCAGATAGGCAGATACGATTTGGGATCGTATGTTTATTTTACGCAAAAAGAAACTACTGTACAGAATTTCTCTTTTTCTTATTATCCTGGCCTTGACACTCATTCACTAGAATTTGAGGTAAATCTTATGGGAGGTTTATTGGAAGAAGACAAGAATTTTGAACTGTATATTGATACAGAGAAAACAACTGCTACTCCGGAAATGTATGAGTTAAATCTTCACCCTATATTTCATCAAGGAACTCCTATTGATCAGGTTACGGTGACTTTGAAGAATCCGAATAATATATTGAAAGATAAAGAAGCGACGTTAGTGTTTGGTATTAAGGAGAATGAAAATTTTCAACCGGGCTTTGCCGATCAGTGTAGTATTACTATTAATTTTGATAATATAGCTAAGCCACCTTTGTGGTGGGATAAGACTGTCGAAAGTTATTTAGGCAAGTATGATCCTTATAAGTTTGAAGAGTTTATAAAATGTACAGGAGTGAATGATCTGACTGGTATGGATGAAACCTTGATTCGAAAATATGCATTGGATTTCAAGGAGTATATAACAGAGCACGGATTGGATATTGATATTCCGGTTTATTAATGAGTAAAATGGATTTGAATATGAAAAAGAATATATATATTCTACTGTTATTTTCTCTGACAGTGGTTTTGGAAAGTTGCTATGGCGATAAAGGAAACTATGATTATGAGGATGTAAATGAGATAACAGTTGATTTAGGAGGTGCTAAATATACTTATGTTGTAGGAAATGTAGCCAAATTGGAACCGACCATTACTTTTGCTACGGAAGAAGTTGCAGAGTCAGAACTGGAATACAACTGGACATTGAATGGTGAATTTATATCTGATAAACGTGTATTGGAATTCACGGTGGAGAAAATAGCAAGCCAGGTAGAATGTCAGTTGCGTGTGACTAATCCGAAGACTGGTCTTACATACATCGGCCGTACATCGATGGATTTCACGCAGAAATATAATTTATATGGTTGGCTGGTGTTGTCAAAGGATGAACAAGCTTCTTATCTGAATTTTATGACTGCAACAGGTACTGATGCGGTGACTTATCAGGAGCATCTGGAAGTTTATCAAGAACAAAATCGAGAAGCTCTTCCTAAGGAAACGTTAGGGTTATTAGAACATTTCCGTTCAGGAGGTTCAAGTAGTAATCCTTCTTCTGTATGGATTGTGAATCCGAAAGCTACTAAGTGTGTGGATTTGGAAGGTGCCGCTTTTACTAAAGACCTTGTTTTACCGGATGCTTTTCTAGAACCCAGTTTTGCAGATAACTTGAATGTGAAGCAGATTGCAGAGCTAAAATGGTTGACTGTTGTAGTGGACCAAGACGGAAAAGCATACACACGTAAAAAGCTATCAGAAAAAGCTTTTCATACAGGTAAATTCCTGTCAATACCATTGACTTTTGAAAATAAAGAGGTAAAAGTTGATAGATTTTTGATTATACCGGAAATGCGTGCTTTGAATATGGCATTTGTGGAAGGTGAGAAAGGACACCAACGTATTTTAGCCCTAATGGATTATGACAAGCAATCTGCCGGTAAGGTACTTCAATTTACAGCAAAGGAAGAAGACTATAATAAGAATGGCTTTTATGATGCGCCGAAGTTGCATGATCTGTTGGATTATGAAGTTGTGTATCTGGGTTATGCCCGCCCTAAAACTACTGGACTGACAGATGGTACATATGTGATGACCCTGATTCTGAAAAAGGGAAGTGAATATTTGTATCAGGAATATTCTGTCAACAAGGCTTCTAATAGCAATCAGGTAACGGCTACTCCATCTGTCAACAAGTCAATTAGTTTTGGTAATTTATTAGAAGGAGCTGTAATTTATACAGCACCTTATATTAATAATAGAACCTATTTGTTGATAGGTAAAGGGAACGACCTTTATTATGTTGACCGTACAACGATAGACAGGGATGAACCGATAAAATTGAAAACATTTGATGCGGAAGTTACAGCTTTGAATGCGGAAACTTCACAAGGTAATCAACTGGGAGTTGGGTTAGCCAACGGGAAATTCTTTGTTCTCTCTTTAAAGACAGCAAATTTAGGGGAAATTTTGGGAGACCCGGATAAAAAAGAGTTCGAGAGATATTATCAGATGAATGGCAGAGTATTTGATATTCGTTATCGTTTTAGATACAGTAACGGTTGGACTTAATTACAGAGCTGTAATGGTATGATATAAAAAATCCCGGTAGTCATTGGAACTATCGGGATTCTTTTTTAATTGTCTTTTACTCCATATACTTCTTTATGTATTCTCTTTTTGATTGTTTCAAAGTCCTTTTCACAATCCAGTTCTCCGTGTACCATTAAATACATGGGGAGAAAGTCATCTCCGGGCTTGTAAGGAGGTTGGCAGTACTCTTTTTTCCATAGTGTAAAGCCCTGGCGTTGATAAAAGTTGATACGTCGTTTGGCCATTTCTTCCACCGGACGTTCTACTTCCAATACGATCGGGTGTTTTAAATAATTGCACAAGTATTCCAGTGTACGTTTTCCATAACCTCCATTTCGCAGGGCAGGATTGGTTGCAAAGTGTTCTACATAGTAGAAACTGTCAAAATCCCAATAGGTAATGAAGCCGACCGGCAGGTCATCATCGAAGATGATGTTATTATGAAAGTTGCCCGTACGGTCAGTGTATTCGCGCAGTTGTTCCAATTGGCGGTACTCTTCCGGTGGAAATGCATCAATCAGGAGTTCTTCCATAAATTTGTAATGTTGCAGATCCGACGTACTGATTGGTTGAAGTCTAATCATGAGGTTTGGGTTTTAAGTTTGACAATAATATGATTGTATATTGATTTTGTTTTTGGATGAGTATTTACCGTTGGCAACTATCGATGATTGCAATTCAATTAAGGAACATAAAACTCAATCATTCGGCGGATGGCACGTTGGCAAACCGGACAAAATTCCGGATATCCGTTTGTTTTCATGCGGCAGTCGTAGGCAGGACGATAAATACCTTTGGCAGAATAACCTCCTCCTTCGTATACTCCTACCGGATATTTCTTTCTTTCAGTAATAGGAGTAGGGATCGGAGTACCTGACGGGAGCATATCTTTCCATTTGGAAGTGAAGTTCACCTGTGTTGAAATATTCTGTTCCCACGGTTCGACATCCAGGGGATAAGTGTCCGTCATCACATCATCTTCATAGAAATACTCGTCGGCCAATCCACCGAAGCTGTGTCCGAATTCGTGCACTACCACCGGTTTGAACATGGGGTGATGAGCCGTGGTCAGCGTATAAGAATTGTATATTCCTCCTCCGCCATATACATCCGTGTTAGCGAGGATAATGATATGTTCGTAAGGGATACCAGCCAATACATTGTGGATAGACTTTACCCGACTGGTAGTCAGATAGCGGTCTGAATAAAAGGTATCGAAATGAGAATGAACCGCTGTTTCTTTCCACTGATTTTCGCGAGGAACACTGACACCACTATCTGTAGAAGGACTGGCTACGGCTACAATATTAAATTTACCCTTCATGGAACGGAACGGCTCGTACGAAAACAAACTTTCGCAGGTACGTTGTGCATCCTGATAGAATATATCCATTTCTTTTTCTGTATATCCCTCTGCCAGGATAGCAACATCTATGCAGTCTTTTTCATTGCCACTTTGTAGCATATACCGGTGTGGAGTAACATGTGATACTCCCCGTTTATGAATCAATATGTCATCCGGACGCACGATATGTTTGTAAGCCGCCATTGTTTTCTTTCGCGGAGAATATAAAGTCACTTCTATTTCCACAGGCTGTTTGGGATAGGGAAGAAGAAAGGTATTCTCAAATCCTTTAGCTGTTTCTTTAGCTTCGTCTGTTGACAGCCATTCTTGAAATAAAGAAGAGAAAGAAGTTTTGTAGATACACTGTTTGCTGGCAAGGTCTTTCACAATAATTTGTCCGTTGCCTTCCAGAGGAAGTTCGGAGAGATGGTGTTGACGGCCTGCCCAGGTAGGGAGCTGTGAAAGCTCATCCAGATAAATAGCCTGTTGTGTAGCATCCCCGGTAAAGATATAATCCACTCGCAATGTTTTATTCTGAAAATAATCAGCAAAATTCTGTGCGTAACTTCCTATAGAAATACAGAAACACAGAATGATACAGCAAATATGTTTCATATAAATGGTATATTTATGTTTTTCACAAAGGTACGAACTATTGTTGACTTATCCGCTTTCTGCAAATAAAAGTAATAGATTATAGTATTTGTTGTCGAAAAATCGCTAACTTTGCATAAAAGATTCATTGATAAAAACAATTTGATTCAAAAATGGGACATCATCAATTAGATGCTTTAGATGAGCAAATTCTGAAACTGATTGCAGGGAATGCGCGTATTCCTTTTTTGGAAGTGGCAAGAGCATGTAATGTTTCCGGCGCTGCGATCCATCAGCGTATTCAGAAGCTTACTAATCTAGGAATATTAAAAGGTTCGGAGTATGTCATCGACCCCGAGAAAATCGGATATGAGACTTGCGCTTATATTGGTATATATCTAAAAGACCCCGAATCCTTTGATTCGGTAACAAAAGCTTTGGAAGCTATCCCCGAAGTGGTGGAGTGTCATTTCACTACCGGAAAGTACGATATGTTTATCAAAATTTACGCAAAGAATAACCATCACTTATTGAGTATTATTCACGATAAGTTGCAACCATTGGGTTTGGCACGTACCGAAACATTAATCTCCTTCCATGAAGCCATTAAGCGGCAAATGCCAATTATGGTCGACATAGAAGATGAGGATTAATTATTAGTCAGTATTCATGGTCGGGGTACGGTAAAAATCGATTTCCTTACTTTCTCACGTAATCAACAAAAGCATAGGAGCAGAGATGTTTCTCATCCGCAGGATGAGCTTCTCTGCTTTTTTCTTGCCACAGCTCTGGGGACACTTCTGGAAAATAGGCGTCAGCTTCGGGAGCCGTACTGTCTATCTCTGTCAGGCAAAGTTCGTCAGCGAAGGAAAGAGCCTGCTGATAAATGCTTGCCCCTCCTATAATATAAATGTGTTCATCCTCTTGGCAACTTTTCAAAGCCGCTTCAAGTGAGGGAAACACTTCCGCACCGGGACATACTGTATCCGGATTGGAAGATAAAACGATATTTCTGCGATTGGGCAATGCGCCTTTCGGTAATGACTCGAAAGTTTTGCGTCCCATAAGTATGGTGTTTCCGGTTGTTAACGCTTTGAAACGTTTCAAATCATTCGGTAACCAGAAAAGAAGTTTATTCTCGAAGCCTATAGCCATGCGGCGGTCTACGGCAGCAATGATTGATACTTTACTCATCTTTTTTACACGGCTACTGCTCCTGCAATATGCGGATGCGGATCATAGTTTACTAACTCGAAGTCCTCAAATTTAAAATCGAAGATGTTTTTCACATCCGGATTGATTTTCATTTGTGGCAATGGACGAGGCTCCCTAGATAACTGGAGCTTTACTTGTTCCAAATGGTTCAGGTAGATATGGGCATCACCGAAAGTATGAACGAAATCACCGGCTTTCAAACCTGTCACTTGTGCCATCATTTGCAGTAATAATGCGTATGAAGCAATGTTGAAGGGGACGCCGAGAAATATATCGGCACTGCGTTGATATAGTTGCAGGCTCAACCGCCCGTCTGCTACGTAAAACTGAAAGAATGCATGGCAGGGAGGTAGATTCATATTGTTCAAATCTGCTACGTTCCAGGCGCTAACGATGATACGGCGTGAATCCGGATTGTGTTTGAGTGTCTCCACTACTTCGCTGATCTGGTCGATGAAGCCGCCGTTGTAATCAGGCCATGAACGCCATTGATAACCGTAGACATGACCCAAATCACCGTTCTCGTCCGCCCATTCGTTCCAAATACGTACTCCATGTTCCTGCAGATATTTCACGTTTGTATCTCCTTGCAAAAACCAAAGCAATTCGTATATGATTGATTTCAGATGCAGTTTTTTGGTTGTCAGACACGGGAAACCGTCATCAAGGTTAAAACGCATTTGATGACCGAAGATACTGATCGTTCCGGTTCCGGTACGATCCCCTTTTTCCGTGCCTTCGGTTAGCACACGATTGAGTAAATCCAGGTATTGTTTCATAATGAATAATTTGCAGTGAAAATGATTCTCCGTACAAAATTACAAAAATGGAGTGAATAAATTAGCAAACCAGCCGACGAACTTTTTCCAGGGAGAACGCTTTTTCCAAAACTCCGGTGTCAGCTGGGTGCAATGCTCGATATCGTTTCGGAACATATTATTCAATTCACTGGTTGTTCTTTTATCAAAAATAAAGGCATTTGTTTCGTAGTCATATCGTAGGCTACGACTGTTCAGGTTGGCAGTACCGACTGTGCAGAACAAGTCGTCCACCATCATAATTTTCGAGTGATGGAATCCCCCGTTGTACATGTAGACAGTAGCTCCTCTTTTCATCAGTTTATGTAACTTATAAAGTGCGGCATCCGGGGTAAAAGGGATATCGGAAGCCGAGGAAACCATGATGGTTACATCTACTCCCCGGTCGATTGTCCGGTTCAACGCCTTTTTGATAGAAGAGGTCGGTACAAAATAAGGATTGACGATATGGACATTCTTTTGTGCCGAGTAGATGCTCATGGCATAGGCATGACTTAACATACGGCTATTCTTTTTCGGGGTACGGTCTACGATTGCTACAACGATATTTGTGCTGTCTGTCTGTCCCTCATGTTGGGGAAAATAAGCTTCTCCTCCTATATTCTGTTTAGTCTCTTTGTTCCAGATAGTCAGGAAAATCTCCTGCAAATCATTGACAGCATCCCCTTCGATACGCATGTGCATATCACGCCAGGTTCCGATTTTGGGTAGTCCGTTGATATAATAATCGGCGATATTCATTCCGCCTGTATATGCCACTTTTCCATCGATAACAGCAATTTTGCGATGGTCGCGGTGAGCGGCATGATTGATATAAGGGAAAGTGAACGGGTCAAACTTAACGATTTCGATTCCTTGTTCACGTATTTTCTTGAGGTGTTTCTTTTTAAGGGGCTTGTTGTTCGACCAGTTGCCGAAAGCGTCAAACATGGCTCGTACTTCAACGCCTTCTTTCACCTTTTCGGCTAACAAAGTGAATAACGCATTGGCGATGGAGTCATTTCGGAAGTTGAAATATTCCAGATGAACATGGTGTTTAGCTTCCCGGATGGCTTCAAATAGATCGATAAACTTTTCCCGTCCGCTTTTTAGCAGTTTTACTTTATTATTATCAGAGATAGGGATTCCCGACTCTTCCAAGAAATGCAGTACTAGGGAATCGCTTGTTAGTCCGATTGAGTCTCTGGGCTGCGTCATCAGACTGTCGATGACATCTGCCTGAACATGTAATAAAGACAGGAACAGAAATAAAATAAATATACGTAGTTTCAAAACTCTTCTCTCTATTTTAGTTTACAGAAGAACAAAGATACGATATCTATGTTTGGGCCCCTTTCCTATTAAGGGTAAATTTATCATTCTTTAACGAAAAGAGAAACTTCTAGGAACTAATTATGCCATAGAAGCGACCTTTCGTGTAGCCATAAATAATAGTACAACAGCTGCGATAATTATTGACTTTGGATCAAGGCTGGTAGTGCCATGATTAATCATACCGATAAATACTTCTCTTATTGTTTCCCAAGCTGCTTCCAATCCGCCTAACCATACAAAAAGTACGGCGGCCACAGCCATTACGAAGGCACTCCAGATACGAGCCAAGTGGTTGCTACGACCGGGTAAATGGTGCATGACACGGCGACTGAATCCGTTGTCAGCTATTTCCTGCTTGTTTTCTGCGAAGAAATCACGCAAGAGCTTATCATTGTCTATTTCTGCCATAACCGTTTTGTTTTAAATACGTTGCTAATTTTTCTTTTCCACGTGACAGGTGGCTTTTCACCGTTCCTGACGGTACTCCTACAATACCTGCTATTTTGTCGATGCTGATGTCCTCCATATAGAACAACATAATGCAGGTTCTTTCCACTTCCTTAAGCATTCTGAGTGACTGGTAGACATCCATTTTCTGTCCTACATTCTCTTGTTCGGTACTGTTAATGGCGTCTATTTCTTTTGTATCCAAGTCGGCTGTCTCTTTCCGGCTGCGAATATAATCATAAAAAACATTATAAGCAATACGGTACAGCCACGTAGAGAAGCTTGACAAATTTCGAAAAGAGGCAATGTTTGTATATGCTTTGATAAACGTATCTTGTGCAAGGTCGTCACTCAATTCGCTGTCGCCGCAAGTCAGGTTCAGGAAGAATCGTCGGATGGGCGACTGGTACTTCCCGACCAACTGGTCGAAGGCCCTGGTGTTCTTGAACACCACGACCTGTGCGACTAACGATATATCATTGAGTTGGCTCATTTATTCTCGTCGTTCTTTTCTTCGTTTACTCCATTATCTTTCTCTCCGGATTCGGAAGGGATGATTTCGAAGCCATCGGTTTTGACGTTATCCTGATTCTTTTTTTCATTTTTATGGGTAGTATACATCTGGGGAGCATTTATACCTTGAGTCTGTTGTTTGCTGCCGATAATCCATTGTCCGATACCCATAAATGTAACAAGTAAACCAATAGCTCCAATTCCGAATTCACCGGTGATTGCCCAAAGGAAGATGAAAAGACCGACACCTGTAAAGGTGTTCTTGATGCCTTGTGAACGTGAGTCAACCGTTTTGTTTTCACGAATAAATTCTTCTGGCAATGGCTGACCTGCTGCGAGTGCCTGTTCGGCAAGGCGATAGCGTGCTTTCCGGTTTTTATAACGGAAAAAGAAGATTACAAACAGAATGAATACCGGAAATCCGAATACGGCAATGATCGATATGATTGCTATGAGAATACCTCCATTAATACCAAAACCATGGAATGGGAAATCGTCGTCGTCCGATTCGAATGTAAAACTGGCCTTACCATGACCTGTACTGACATTACTAGAGTTTGCATCTACTTCTGTGGAATCAGTATCCGCTGTATCTACACCGATGACTGTGACAGCAGTATTGTTTGTATTTGCTTTGTTATCCTTGGCCACAGTTACTTTGACTGTTCCGACGGAATCGCGGACAATGGTGGTTTTGTTTTGGGCAATAGCCAGTGTGCAAGTGGTCAGTACAACCATCAATGCTAATAGAAAATTTTTCATATCAATAGTTTTTTTATTTATTTCTTTGTCTGTTAGACGTAGTTAATATCATAGAAAGTTGCAAAGAGACGAAATATTTTTGATATTTGCGGAAATTAATCACGAGAAATGGAATTACCTGCTTCTTTTATAGACTATACCCGCGCCCTGCTGGGCGATGAAGAATACGCCAAATTAGCTGTTGCCATCCAACAAGAACCACCTGTCAGCATCCGGTTGAATGATGGGAAATTGAAAACAGAAAATGGAAAATGCACAATTGTACAGCAAGCAAGTTGTGCTACTGATTTTCAACTTTCAACTTTTAATATTGAATTAAATCAAGTCCCTTGGTCTTCCGAAGGGTTTTATCTGGATGAACGTCTCACTTTCACGTTTGATCCATTGTTTCATGCAGGCTGTTATTATGTTCAGGAGGCTTCTTCTATGTTTGTGGAGCAGGTGCTCCGGCAGTATGTCACCGGACCGGTGAAGATGCTGGATCTTTGTGCAGCTCCCGGTGGAAAGTCAACTCATGCCCGCAGTGTGCTTCCTGAAGGGAGTTTGCTGGTGGCTAATGAAGTCATTCGGAACCGTTCGCAGATCCTTGCGGAGAATTTAACGAAGTGGGGACATCCGGATGTGGTAGTAACTAATAATGATCCGGCAGATTTTTCGGCTTTGCCGTCTTTCTTTGACGTGATTCTTACAGATGTTCCCTGCTCCGGTGAAGGTATGTTTCGTAAAGACCCTGTCGCTGTAGAAGAGTGGAGTCCCGAGAATGTAGAAATCTGTTGGCAGCGGCAGCGGCGGATTATTGGAGATATTTGGGACACGTTGAAGCCTGGGGGAATTCTTATATATAGTACGTGTACATTTAATACGAAAGAAGATGAAGAGAATGCACGTTGGATTCAACAAGAGTATGGAGCTGAACCGTTAACTGTGCAGATACAGGAAAACTGGAATATAACAGGAGATCTCCTGGCGGATAACTGTGATGGTTCTAAATCTTCTATTCCTGTCTATCATTTTTTCCCTCATAAGACGAAAGGAGAAGGTTTTTTTCTGGCAGCTTTTCGGAAACCGGAGACAGGAGACGAGATTCCGGTAGCTTCTTTCTCGAAGGAGAAAGCTTCTAAAAAGAAAGATAGGAAAGGGGGGGCAGCATCTTCTCCTGTTTCGAAAGAACAGCTGAATATAGCAAAAAGTTGGCTGAATAATGAAAATTCGGACCAGTATATTTTGTCGGCGGAAGGAACAAGTATCCGGGCTTTTTCACGGCATTATGCTGATGAATTAATGGCGATGAAACAATGCCTGAAAATCGTATCGGCAGGAGTGGAGATAGGAGAAGTGAAAGGAAAGGATTTGATACCTGACCATGCATTGGCGATGTGTAGTTCACTTTTATGCCGGGAAGCTTTCGCTACGGAAGAAATAAGTTATAAACAGGCCATCACTTATTTACGAAAAGAGGCCATTACCTTGCCGGTAACAGCCCCTCGTGGATATGTTTTGCTTACGTATCGGCATATTCCTCTCGGATTTGTGAAGAACATCGGCAATCGTGCCAATAATCTCTATCCGCAAGAATGGCGTATTCGTAGTGGATACTTGCCGGAAAATATACGCATATTATCGGAAGACACTGTTGATTAAGGCAGTATTCCTGCAGGTATTTCCTGTTCGGAAAGGGTAAAACTCAATTGTCTGCCTGTGCCTGGTTCGCCTTCAGCGAGCTCTTCCAGCGTGTAGGAGGGAGGTGGCGCAGGTGATGTCCGTGTTTCTCCGATGGGGGGAGTATTCCAATTCAAATTTAAGCTTTTATCCAGCCGGTGAAATGCGTATGCATTCCCCCACAAGATGAATTTATGATCGGAAACAGGTGTTGCTGCATCTTTGGAAAAGGTGAGAGTCAGTATGGCTTTCTCATTATTTCCTTCTTCTTTTTCCAGTTTATAACTTCCTTGAGTTATTAAGGTAAGTCCGGATGAAAAAGCTGTTTGTTCTCCCTGTTTGAAAAAATAAGCATCCCGTGCGTGGTTGTTGATTAGAAAAATGTCGGAAATACCAGGCAAAAGATTTGCGTCTCCGTTTGGTAAGTTAGACAAGTAGCTGCGGAGCAACTTTATATCTTCGTAATTGTCGACAACCTTGATTGGCAGGGTGCAGGTCTCTTGTGTAGCGTTATCCGTTACTTTTAGATAAGTTTGCCCGGTGAGAATACCGGTAACATAAATCATACGTCCGGCAGGTACTCCGGTCCAGCCGGTTTCGGTTCCTGCGCTTGCGATGCGTGTGTCTTTAACTTCAAGCGAGTAATCACCATTTCCGCTTTCCAGTCCAAGGTAACGTCTGCCACCCATGGGTACTTCATATTCACTGTTGTAAAAACGAAGTGGATTTTCTTCATCCTCTTTACATCCACTGAATAGTGTAAGGATGCAACATAACATTAATAGATAGAATTGTTTAGGTTTCATAATCTGTATTTTATGTTCGTTGCAAATGTAACATATTATTTTGAAATATTTAGTTGGAACTTGAAGAAAATGAGAGGGGATATATATGGGCACGGATTACATGGATTATGCTGTTGCTTTATGGCAATCATATTTCTAAAATCCGTGAAATCCGTGTAATCCGTGCCTAAAGGGCTTTATGTACTTATTTATAGCTTACTCTTGTAAATCCGTGCCATTGCTTTCTGGTACTGATTTTCCAGTTGCAGATAATTTTGATGGCTTTGGTAGATGACAGAAACTTCAACGAAATATTCGATCATGCTAATCTGTCCACCTGTCAGAGCCTGTTTCAGCAGTGACAGATCTTGTTGCGACTGGAAAGTCTTGCTATATTCTTCCATCGAAGCATGCAGTGTTTTTGCTTCCCGGTAAAGCTGTGCCAATTCAGATTCCACTTGCAGGGTAGCATTATCCTTTTGCAAATCAATGTTAAGAGCTTGTGCTCTAGCGATTTTTACTTTATTCCGATTTTCGAATAGCGGGAAAGAGAAACCTACCACTACACCGTTGAAAGGTACGCCTGTTTCTGTGTTCCGACGGTAGCCGAGTTCCAGTTTTGGCAGCCATTGGGATTTATTGACAGCAATCTGTTTACGGGCGACAAGACTCTCGTTGCCGAGTGCCATAAGAGTACGGTCCGTTGCCATGACTTCCGACTTCAATATTTGATAATCAGTGGGGAAAGGTATAGCCGGATATTGGTTTTCCTCGAAAACTACCGGAATATTACCATTCAGCGTATTCAGCTCCTGCTGTTTGTTGCGGAGTGCTGTTTCGTTCAGAGACGCTTCTGTTCTGACATTCAACAGTTCCAAATTGATTTTGTTGGTTTCGAGAGCATTTGCATCTCCTGTTTGAAGACGTTTGGCATACATCTTTGCAAGTTCTTCCGCATTGCGGAGGCGTTCTTCCAAAATATGCTTTTGCTGACGAAGCATGATAATGTCTAGGCAAAGTTCTTTCGCCTGTAACAGCTTCTCTTGACGGAAAACATCCGACTGACTGTCAAAAGCTCCGGCTTTCAGACGGTTCAACTTGTTACGTGTAGCATATAAACTAGGGAAATCAAAGCTTTGTGAAACAACCAGTTCGCCGATTGTTTCGCTTTTATCTTTCGCTCCCCATAGATGTGCGTAAGAAAGAGTAGGATCAGGCAGGTTATTATCCGTTTTAGCTTCCAGCTTCTGCGAAGTAATCAGTTGCTCGTTTGCCTGCAACTCCTTATTGTTCGTTTCGATATTCTTCAATACCTGTTCAATTCCGTTTTGGGCTTGCACTTCGCCTATGGTTAAGAAAAGAAGTGCAGCGCTTATGGTCATGATTTGTTTCATTTCTAATTTCTTTATTTATTACAAGCTATTGTTGATAGATACTTTATGATAAGGCATCTATTTGTTTGGCACCGAGGAACGCCCCGTTTCTCACCGAGAAACACTTGGTTCCTCACCGGGGAACGATGGTTTCCTCACCGAGGAAAAACATCACCCGCTACAGGCTTTCCTGGGCCTTTTTCCGATGCATCATCAGATAAACAATCGGAACGATAAAACCGTTTAGAAAAGTAGACGTTAATAATCCTCCTAAAATCACTTTTGCCATCGGACTTTGAATTTCGTTACCGGGCAAGTCGCCGCCCAGTGCCAATGGAATCAGTGCCAGTGCAGAAGACAATGCTGTCATCAAAATCGGATTCAGACGGTCGAGAGAACCTTGAATCACACTATCATACACATTCAAACCTTCTTCCTTTTGCAAATGATTGTAGTGGCTGATGAGCAACATACCGTTACGCGTTGCAATACCGAACAAGGAAATGAAACCGATGATAGCCGGAATACTGACCTCTCCTGTTGTAATCACCAAAGCAAATACACCACCGATCAGTGCCAGCGGAAGATTCAGCAAGATGACACCAGACTCTTTCACGCTACGGAACTCATTATACAATAATAGGAAGATTACTACGATGCTGATAAATGAAGTCAGCGCCAATGTCCGGCTGGCAGCCTGTTCACTTTCAAACTGTCCGCCATATTCGATGTGATAACCTTCGGGCAATTGTACCGATGTGTCGATGCGCTTCTGAATATCATTTACGACACTACGCAAATCGCGGTCGGCCACATTGGCAGAAATCACAATTTTACGTTTTACATTCTCGCGGTTGATCGTATTTGGTCCCATGGCTGATACCACTTCGGCTACATAGCTCAAAGGAACTTTCCGGCCGTCGTTCGTGTCTACCATTAAGTTGCGGATTTTTTCTATTTCATCCCGGGCATCATCCTTTACTTTCACGATCAGATCGAAACTCTTGCCTTGTTCATAAACCTGCGAGATCACTTTTCCAGCCAAAGCAACGTTCACATATTCCGAGAACTCCGGCAGAGTAATACCGAACTTAGCCAACATTTCCCGTTTAGGTTGTATTTTCAGCTGTGGACGCTCAATCTGTTGCTCCACGTTCAGGTCGGCAACACCGGGAATATCACTGATAGCTCCTTTAATTTGATTACCGAGTGAGAACATCTTATTCAGGTCGTCTCCGAACAGCTTGATAGCGATATTCGCTTTCGTACCTGATAACATAGCGTCGATACGGTGACTGATTGGTTGTCCGATTTCTATATTTGCTCCGGTGATAGTACTCAATTTCTCACGTACATCCGCTACCAGTTCACTGCGCGAACGATCTTTCAGTTCAAACGGAGCTTCTATTTCGGAAACGTTTACCCCTAACGCGTGCTCGTCCAGTTCGGCACGTCCCGTTTTTCGGGCTACGGTTTGTATTTCGGGAATCGTCATCAATAACTCTTCTGCCCACTGTCCCATTTTATTGCTTTCTTCCAGTGAAATACCCGGTAGAGAACTGATATTGATGGTGAATGACCCTTCATTAAAGGAAGGAAGGAAACTGCGTCCGAGTGTAAAGAACACTCCGAGCGCAACCACAAAGAGTGCGATCGTACTTCCAAGTGTCACTCGTTTGTGTGTCAGCACCCAAGTCAGTGCCTTTTCATACCCCCCTTTCATCCAACGAGCAAGGGGAGCTTCTTTCAGTTCCTTGTTTGTCTTATTGCTTCCTAATAGATAAGAACAGAGCACCGGAGTCAGCGTCAGAGCAACTACTGTCGACGCGAACAATGCCACGATAAAGGCAACGCCCAGCGGAACCAACATTCTGCCTTCCATTCCGCTAAGGAAGAACAACGGGACAAAGCTGACAACGATAATCAGTGTAGAATTAAGTATAGGCATCCGCACCTCTTTCGAAGCATTGAATACCACCTCGAGTGTACTTAATCTTTCCGCTTCTGCTTTCTGACGGTTCTCACGCAGTCGTTTATACACGTTTTCCACATCGACGATGGCGTCGTCTACCAACGAGCCGATGGCTATCGCCATACCTCCGAGACTCATGGTGTTGATTGTCAGTCCCATGTAGTGTAGGGTCAAAATCGAAACGAGCAGGGAAAGAGGCAGTGTTACCAATGAAATCAATGTAGTGCGCACATTTGCCAGAAACAGGAAAAGTACGATTACTACGAAAATACCTCCTTCAAAGAGTGATTTTTTCACATTGCCGATGGAGCTTTCGATAAAGCGGCTTTGACGGAATATGTCCGTTGAAACTTTTACGTCCGGTGGCAGGTTTTTTTGAAGATCTTTCAAAGATGCTTCCAGTTTATCTGTCAGTTCCAGCGTACTGGTAGCCGGTTGTTTGGTAATGGTCATCAATACGGCCGATTTTCCACGCTCGGAAGCAGTTCCCAGTTTCGGAGCTTTCGGTCCGATGGTTACGTCTGCAATATCTTCCAGCGTAACAGGGAAGTTGTTCACTGTCTTTACTACCGCTTTGCCAAGTTGCTCTGTTTTAGAAGTTGAAAGTACACCACGTACGATATATTCATTTCCAAATTCGTAGAGCACGCCTCCGTTTGCGTTCAGGTTCATATCCTGTGTCGCAGCCATCACTTCTCCCATTGAAATACCGTAATGACGCATCCGTTCGGGATCCAGCTGAATCTGATATTCTTTGATATCTCCTCCGAGCACGGCAACCTGCGCCACTCCTCCGGTAGACAATAGACGGGGACGGATAGTCCAGTCGGCAATTGTACGAAGATCGAGCATTGAAGTAGAGTCGGCAGTCAGACCGACAATGAGCATTTCGCCCAAGATGGAAGATTGTGGTCCGAGTGTCGGTTTACCGACGTTGACCGGCAGTGATTCACTGACCACAGCTAATTTCTCGCTAACAATCTGGCGAGCGAGATAAATATCGGTTCCCCAATCAAATTCTACCCAGACAACGGAAAATCCGTTGGTAGAAGAAGAGCGGACACGGCGTACACCCGTAGCTCCGTTTACGGCAGTTTCAACAGGAAAAGTGACGAGCTGTTCAACCTCTTCCGCAGCCATACCGTTGGCTTCGGTCATGATGACTACCGTAGGTGCGTTCAGGTCGGGGAATACGTCTACTTCCGTATGCATGGCGGTATACGTTCCCGCAATTAGCAGGAGGATGGCCGCGCAGACTACAACCAACCGGTTGTGTAGGGAGTAATGTATAATTTTATTAAGCATGATATTTCATTAATTGAGAGTTATAAATAACTTGATAGATGCGCCGCAAGAAAATCCGGCTGCGGCACCTCGCCGCTTTAATGTTCGTGACTATGTGCCGGGATGGCATTGCTTGCGCTTGCCAGTCGAACCTGATAAGCACCTTCGGTCACTACACGGTCGCCAGCCTTCACTCCGGTCAGGATCTGAACACTTTTACCGTTGTCGGCTCCTATCGTTACTTCCTGTTTTTTATAACCCTCTTCGTCCAGTTGCAGGTAGATAAAGAAGATACCTTGTTCCTCTGTCAGTGCCGTGCGTGGGAGAGAAAGTACGTTTTCCATCGTTGAAGAAAGCAAGAACACCTCTACGAATGATCCGGGGATCACTTCCCCTTTATTGTCGAACTCAAAAGTGACAGGCACATAAAAAGAGTTATCTCCGGCAGCTTTTCCAAAAGAGAGAAGTTTGCCGTTCAATGCTTTCAACTCGTACACCTGATTATTATAAGGAGTCTGGAAATTGGCGGAACTGATTGTACGGAGGTATGGATAATACTTTTCCGACACTTCGGCACGGAGGAAAAGACGACGATTCTGCGTTACGCTCACCAGCGGTTGCCCGATGGTCACGTAGTCACCTTCTTTCACAAGAATGCTTTTCACATATCCTGCAATAGGAGCTGTAATACTTTGGCCGATAGCCGAATGATTCTTGGAAAGGGCTTCGTAACTAAGGCGGGCATTTTCATAACTTTGCTCTGCCTGTGCAAAATCCTTGTCAGATACAATCTTGTTTTTAACAAGCTCTTTCATACGTTCGTACTCCTTCTTAGATACCTCGTAGGCAATGCGGGCACGTTGTACCGGATCACCGTCGGCGATATTCTTTGAAGAAATGGTGACTAGTGGCGTGCCGCTGCCGACGCTCATTCCTTCCGTTACTTTTCCGCGGAAAGATACAACGCCGGCCACTGTAGCTACGGCAACCGATTCATCACCTTGAGCAGCCAGCACCTGTCCGCTGGTTTTAATCACTTGCCGGAAAGGTGCAGGTTCGATAACGCTCACCTTAACGCCGGCTGCTTCAGCTTTTGCCTTCGGAAGGATGATTTCATCAGTGTGCGCTTCGACAGACTCGTTATGTTCATCGGCCGCTTCATGGTTGTGTTCTCCGTTACATTTGCCTTCATGAGAATGTTCGGAACCCTCTGCCTCGTGATTATGTCCTTCTGTGGCATGATCGTGTTCATTGTGTGTGTGTGTGACGGTACTATTATTACAGGAACCCAGCACGAATAAGCCTAGGATTCCTACGAAAATAAGTTTTTTCATAATGATATTTTCCTACTAAATTTTACTGTTTTTTGTACGCTACAAAGATAAGGTAACGTAAATGCGACTGATTTGCATTCACGCTTTTACGCAAAAACAGAGTAGGGAGGGGCACGAAGAGGAGTGGCACGGTGTATATCCGTCCCATGCAGAGAGTCTCGGTAGACGTAATAGTTCTTGATCCGTCTCTCTTGTGGCCGTAGTAGATGTTCGATGATTACATCCGTGAACAGGGTAGCGATGAATACGTAATCCGGTCCGCTATCCGTATGTACGGATGGAGTAGGAGAGTAGAAACGAGTCATACATTCGCTGCTGCAACATGAATCGTTTCCCGGGTGATGATGATGCGTGGGACATTGCTGTTCTACAGGCAAGTCCTGCTTCATGCAAATCATTCCGTTGGGATGATGGTGATGGGGAATAACGGCTGCCACCAACATTATAATGTTGATTAAAAACAGCAGAGTTACTATAATTCTTTTCTTCCCTTTCATCCTTTCTTTTAGAGGTTATCAGCTTTTTCAGAGTATTTAAAATGCAAATATACAAATACTTTTATTCCGCCTGCAGCCGATATCCTCTTTTTATTATTTATTATTTCTTTTCCAGTTCTTGCAACGAATCCATTTTCTTCTTTTCGAGGAATTCATAGATACCGCAAAGATGTTCCGTCACCTTTTGATTTCCGAACTCATACACTTTGGTTACCAGTCCGTCGAGGAAATCACGGTCGTGTGAAACAACAATCAGTGTGCCGTCAAAATCTAGCAAAGCCTGTTTCAGAATATCTTTCGTCTTCATGTCCAGATGATTCGTCGGCTCATCCAGAATCAGGAGGTTAACAGGTTCCAACAGCAATTTAATCATGGCAAGGCGGGTACGCTCTCCACCCGAAAGCACTTTTACCTTCTTCATCGATTCCTCGGGACCACCAAACATGAAAGCACCCAGTAAATCACGGATCTTGTTCCGGATATCCCCCTTGGCTACATCATCAATCGTTTGGAAAACCGTCAGGTTTTCATCCATCAATGAAGCTTGATTTTGGGCAAAGTATCCGATTTGTACATTATGTCCGAGAGTCAGTGTACCGTCGTGCTCAATTTCTTTCATGATACATTTCACAAGAGTAGATTTACCTTCACCGTTTTTACCGACAAAAGCTACTTTATCACCACGCTCAATCGTCAGATTGGCGTTGCGGAACACTACTTTTTCTCCGTATGCCTTTCCAACACCCTCCATGATAACCGGATAACTGCCCGAACGGGGTGAAGGCGGGAATTTCAGTCGCAATGCAGAAGTATCTTCCTCATCGACTTCGAGCAATTCCAGCTTTTCCAGCATTTTGACGCGGCTCTGTACCTGCAATGTTTTTGAATATGTTCCTTTGAATCGTTCGATGAACTCCTTTGTTTCAGCAATAAATTTCTGCTGTTCGTCATAAGCCTTCTGCTGTTGTTCACGGCGGTCCTTGCGCAGTTGCAGATATTGGGAGTAATTCACCTTGTAATCATAAATACGTCCCATCGTCACTTCGATGGTGCGTGTTGTAATATTATCCACGAATTTACGGTCGTGGCTGATTACGATAACTGCTTTTCCATTATTAATAAGAAAATCTTCCAACCATTGAATAGATTCAATATCCAAGTGATTCGTCGGCTCATCGAGCAAGAGTACGTCCGGTTTCTGCAACAGCAACTTAGCGAGCTCGATGCGCATCCGCCATCCACCGCTGAAGTCACTCGTCTGGCGTTGAAAATCACTCCGGATGAACCCTAATCCGAGCAATGCCTTTTCCACACCCTCTTCATAATTAGTCGCGTCAATCGAATAAAACTTCTCGCTCAAGGCAGACACTTCCTCGATCAGCGCCATGTAACTGTCGCTCTCGTAGTCCGTCCGTGTTTCGAGCTCTTTGTTCAGTTTTTCAATCTGCGCTTCCATTTCATGCAGATGTGAAAATGCCTGGGCCGTTTCGTCAAACACTGTTCTTCCGTCTTCCGTCATCAGATGTTGAGGCAGATAGGCAACTACGCAATCTTTGGGCGCGGAAACTTTTCCACGTGTCGGTTGTCGTACGCCTGCCAAAATTTTCAGCAGCGTACTTTTCCCCGCCCCATTTTTACCCATCAGTGCGATGCGGTCTTTTTCATTAATTACGAAAGATATATCACTAAATAAAGCAGTGCCGCCAAACTCTACGGCTAGTCCGTCAACAGAAATCATACTATTCTTTTAAATTGAGGCGCAAAGATAGCGAAATATATGAATCTTTTTTATAACTTGCGGGCTGAAAAGGGAGATTGATCCAAAAAAACAGATAAAAAAACAATATATAAGCGATATGGAAAGCGAACAAATGAATGAATTCAGACCCTTAATTTTGGTGGCTGAGGACGATGACAGCAACTTTAAATTAATCAAGGCTATCATAGGCAAAAAGTGTGATATCGAGTGGGCTAAAAATGGGCAGGAAATGGTGCAGTTGTTTCAACAACATCAGGAAAGAGCCAAAGCAATGCTGATGGATATCAAGATGCCGGTGATGAACGGATTGGAGGCAACGAAGATAATTCGTGAGTCTAATACCGAAATTCCTATTATCATGCAGACAGCCTATGCTTTCAGCTCGGATAAGGAAAACGCAATGAACGCAGGAGCAACTGAAGTATTGGTAAAACCTATTACCTTGAGTATTCTCCGCACTACTTTGAGCAAATATTTACCCGATTTGCAGTGGTGAAATTGATTCGTACGGGATTTTTTAAATTTATTTAAAAAGTGCTTAAACATTAAATACGGAATAAAGTAGAAAAAGAGTATGACCGGGTAGAAAAATGGTATGGAACATTCATCTGATGAAATTGGATAAAATAAAATAGGCGAACCTCACGGTTGGCCTATTTTTGTTCGCCTCTGTTAATTTGTTAGAGTACAGAGACGACTCCATGTAAAGTCTCTCCTTTGAGAGATTTTAAGTTCATTATTTGTTTCCGCCAGCCCACCAGACAGCTTCGCTATATACATACTGGCCATCACCGAAAGCTGCTTTCACTTCAGGATTTGCCAATACGTCGTCTGCTCCATAACCGAAGCGCAATGGGAACTTATTGTTGTTCAACGGGTTTTTCAGTACAATGAAATTTTCTCCTGCACCTTTCAAACGACGGTAGTCGTTATAGGCTTCCAGTGATTCGCCGGATGCACCGAAGAAAGCGAGGTATTTCTGTATCATTGTTTCTTGCAAAGGGTTGGCATCGAATAACGGTTCTACTTCGTCCGTGAAATAGGCTTCTGCCACATCTGCACCCAAATCACTGTCACCATCTGCTACCCAAGTATCAACGGCATCTATAATTGAGTTTTCCAGATTCTTGAATCCGGCAGTGATTGCATCCTTTAAAGCAGTCTTAGCTTCGTCCAGTCTGCCTCCTAAGCGGCATAATGCTTCTGCTTCGAGGAATTTCACTTCGTGATAACTGATTAAAAGGGTAGGAGCCGACATTGCCCATGATATCATTGACATACCATAATTGTTCTGCAACTCTTGCGGGGTTCCGTTAGGAGCCGCTTTGATACTTGCGATGTCTGTAGCTTGCGTACCACTTGCATAGCCGGCAGGGAAGTTTCCGCTGGGGTCGGGTTCCAGAAACGCCTGCGGTGCTCTAGGGTCATTGCGTTCAACAAATTTTTCAATCAGACTTGCGCTAGCTGCCAAACTGTTACGGCTGTAGCTAAAGGCCCAAAGCGGATTTAGCTGTGAGTCAGCATCATAAATAGCCAGTTTACATTCTTCACTTGCATTAGCAAATGATTTGCTCACATAAGTGAGAATATTCTGAAGATCTGTTGTCTTGTTGGCACTTTTATTGAGCAAACGCATTGTATAACGTGCTTTTAACGCATAGGCCGTTTTGAGCCACATACTTGCTTGTGTACTGGTGTTTGAGCCATAGATCAAATCTTTAGAACCGACTGCGCCGGATAACCCTGTATCTTTGGCAGTACCGTTATTCAGTAGAGTGATAGCATCATCCAGATTCTGCATCACTTCTTGGTAAATGCTTTCCTGCGTATCTATTTTAGGCTGCATATACATTGGTGTGCCGTCCGGATTGAGGATACCAGTCTGGCTGTACGGTGTGTTTCCGAACACATCGGCTGCCACTGCTCCGTTGTAGGCGAGCAAGATTTTAGCAATCGCTTCCGTCACTACATTTCCTTTTTCCGAGGGATCTTCTTCGCACTTTTTGATAACGATTTTAGCGTTCTTGATATTTGCGTAGACGTTGATCCATGCGTTATTGTAAGTAGTAGCCGTTGTAGGCTCTCCGCTACGTGCTTCCGCACGGTAAAGCTGGTTTGATATACCAGTTTCATGTTCCATGTAAACAGAGGAATAGAGTGAAAAATCTCCTCCCACAGTGCTAAATCCAGTGTTTACACCTAAGTCTGTTATCAAAAACTTAGCGGGTGCATCCAACGGATTGTTAGGGTTTTCATTGATTTTATCCATTGCATCTTCCGTACAAGCAGAAGCAATGGCAGCAGTCAAGAAAGAAACTGCCAGCAATTTTCCTATTGATTTATATTTTTTCATTGTCTTGCAGATTAAAATTTAATGTTGAAACCAAAGCCGAAACTAGCTGTCTGCGGCATTGAATAATCTTCAAATGCTCCTGCCATGTTGTTGTTACCCTGACTGGCTTCCGGATCGAGGTCAGGCAATTGAGCCCAGATTAGGATATTTCTGGCAAATGCGTTTACAGAAAGTTCCATTGAACGTTTTTGAAGAATTTTGTAGTTGACAGCCACTTCACGCAGTTTGATGAAAGAGTTGTCATATACTGAAGATTCGTCGATATCGTTCAGACGGCTGTAATATACCTGTTGTGCGTTTGCACCAGTGATGGCGATATCATTTTTAGTTCCATCGGTTTTGTATCCGTCGAAGATGATGGTACCTTCGCGGTTTTCCGTTCTCTTGCTGACACCGTAGTAGTCTGCAAGTCCGGTTGTTCTACTGTACATCTGACCACCCTGTTTCCAGTCGAGTACTGCACTGATTGTACACTTCCATAAGCGTAATGTGGTGTTGAATCCCATCAGGAAGTCCGGAGAAACTTTACCGATTACCTGTGCTTCACCAGCGATAGGAAGACCGTTTTCGTCCACCAGGCGATTGCCGTTTTCATCTCTCTTGTAACCTACACCATAGATTACAGGGAATTTTTCACCTGCTGAAGCGCGTACCTGTGGAGTAACATAACCACCCAGAGAGATATTTTCTACTCCCGGTGCCAGTTCATCTACGTAGTTGTCGATTTTGGTCCAGTTGAATGCAAAATCCCAGTTGATATTCTTCGTACGGATGGGGTTGAAGCCGAGAGTGAATTCATGCGTATTGGTATGAATCTTACCGCCGTTGGTGAGCAGCTTGCTAGCACCGGTAGAAGAAGCCAAAGGCACTTCAAAAATCTGGTCTTTCACATTCTGACGTGAGTATGTATAGCTGAATGTGATTAAGTTATCGAGGAAGTTTATGTCAGTACCCACTTCATACGAACGTGTGTTCTGTGGTTTCAGTTTCGGGTCAAAAATCGTGTAGTACGGAGTATAGGCGGTAGTACCTTTCATAGGATACATGATTGGAGTCAGCATATAGAAACCACCTCCGTATGTCGGAGTTGAGTAGTAGTTTTCGAGGAAATTTCCTGCTTGTCCTACTTCCGCATAAGATACTCTCAATTTAGCGTGATTAACAACATTGTTTTTCAATGCATCCAGTTCCGTCAGGATAAAACCTGCTGAAATAGAAGGATAGAAGAACGAGCGGTTGTTGCGTGGCATATTAGATACGTAGTCCTGACGTCCGGTGAGGGTCAGATAAAGCATATTTTTGTAAGAAGCCGATACGTTACCGAAGAATCCCACCGTGCGGTTTTTCCACGTCTCTTCCTCTGTCTGTTGAGTAGTGGCATTGTTGATGTGGTTCCATCCCGGGAAGTTGTAGTTCGTACCATATTCATAATACTTCTTTCTGTTGCTTTGGATAATTTCGTTACCCAATACGGCGTTCAGTCCCCAGTCCTCATTGATGTGCCAGTCGTAGTTGATGGTCAGCAAAGAGTTGTATGTAGCGTTCGTCCAACCGTAGTTTTCGATTTGTCCGCGACCGCCACCCGTGTTACTACCGTATCCGTAGCTGTCTACATAGTGAGTGGTGTAAGCATCCACGCCGACCATGTATTTTGCGTTCAACTTGTGGTTAGTTGTACCGAAATCAGTCTGATAGCTTGCGTATACATTTCCGAAGAAACGGTTAGTATCTTCTGTGAATTTGTTGTTTTCCATCGCCCAATAAGCGTTGTCAAAGCTACCACGGAAAGAGTTCTGTGTGTATTGGTTACCGTCTACATGGCTTGGAATCCCGGCAAGATCATAGCTGGGAGGAGCTGCGTAAACCGTTCTCAACAGACCGTTACCGGAAGTCACTGCCTTGTCGATAGAAGTAGTGATATAATTGGCTGTAAATCCGGAACTCCAGTTGTTGGTCAGTTTGGTGTCGGCACTAACTTTTACATTATATCTGTCCATACCGGTGCTTGAGATAATACCGTCCTGATGTGTATTTCCCAATGAGATAGAGTAGGAGCTTTTTTCGAGCATCTGTGCAACATTCAGTGAGTTGCTCCAAGTGATTCCTGTATCAAAAAAATCTTTGGCATTGTCGTATGCTTGTGGAGTGACCCATGGGTCAAGACCGGCTGATGCACGTTGAGGAACATAATATTTTCCTTGTTGCTTACCATACTGTTGAGTGTATTTGTTGTCCGTGTTACCACCGTATGTTGCGTCGTTGGGAAGTTCGGAAATCTTGGGTCCCCAAGAGGTTCCTGATGTGGCACTGAATTTTCCACCCGAACCTTGTGCGTATGTTTTCTGAAACTCCGGCAGACGGCCGACTACATCGAAGCTGACATTAGAAGAGAAGCTAACCTGCGGTTTGCCTTTTTCCAGTCCTTTACCACTTTTGGTTGTGATGATAATCACACCATTGGAAGCACGGATACCATAAAGTGCAGAAGCTGCTTGTCCTTTTAGGATGTTGATACTTTCAATATCATTAGGGTCGATATCTACCGCACGGTTGGCGAAGTCTGCCCCGCTCACACTACCATTGTTCTGTATATCTGTGCTAACGTCCGGCGTACTGGTTACCGGCATTCCGTCAATAACGTAAAGCGGAGTGTTGTCACCCGAGAAAGAACGTGCACCACGAATGGTAATCTGTGAAGAAGCTCCTGGCATACCACTTGAAGGCTTAACGTCCAAACCGGATACTTTACCTTGCAGCGCTCCTGCCAGATTGGAGTTGGCAGCTTGCGTCAACTGATCTGATTTTACGTCCTGAACGGCGTAACCCAGTGCCTTCTTTTCACGCGAGATACCCATAGCTGTCACTACAACCTCATCCAGTGCCTTCGCGTCACTTTTTAATACGACTTTTATTACTCCCGGTTTGATGGAAACGTCCTGCGAAATCATTCCTACATAAGAAATGCGCAAAGTTTTAGCAGAACTTGGTACATGAACGCTTCAGTTTTCATCATTGTTAATAGTTATTTAGTATTCTTGGAGATATAAAATGATAAAAAGATACCGTTTTGGAGGAAATAATGTTCTTTTTTTCTTGGAAAGGCGGCTTTTTGCGATATCTTTATGATAGAGCTTTTCTTTTAAAATAAGCTAATTTGGAAATGTAATATTTGAACTTGTTATTTTTAGGTGGCTTATTGCTTACAGAATGATATTTTTTAGTTAAAAACGTAACGCTTTTTTTAATCTGTCGTAATTAGTGTTATCTTTGCAACCTGTTAGAGAGAAAAAATCTGTTTATAGGTTAAATTTAAGAGAGAATTTATGAAAAGAAAATTGATGTTCTTAATGACCTTCCTTTTTATAGGTATAGGTCTGGTGACAGCGCAGACATCCAGAGTTACCGGTTTGGTTACTTCTGAAGAAGATGGACAACCTGTCGTAGGTGCTTCAATATTGGTGAATGGCACTACCCTTGGTACTATCACTGATATTGATGGTAAGTTTACAATCGCAAATGTACCAAGTTCTGCTAAGACTTATTGATTTTTTTTCTTCCTGTTTTTTCGTACTTTCCTCTTCTATCTTATTGTTTTTCAGTGATTTTGTTTCATTTTTCGCAAATATACCCATTCTTTCGGTTTCTTTTATTGAAACTTTCCTTATCAGTTCTTATTTATTTAGTCGTCTCTGTTTCTCATTAATTTTGAGATGGGGGGTAATATTCTACCCGAATTTTTAATGAATTTCCCGGTTTACGTTCTTTTATTCTGCCACGATAACTTCGACATCGTAACCTATGAAAAGACCGCTCTCTATGACATCGGTAATAGTTTTAAGTTTCTCTATATATAACGAATCGGCGAATCTGTTTGTATGTTCGTTTCAATTTCAGATGGGAAAAGTCTCTTCGACGGCCATTCAATCATTTAAATAGTTGATAAACGATTCGTTAATTTTTAACTTTGTTGCGTTAAACGTTAACGAACCTCTGCTTTTTATTAAACCGTGTTATAAGTTAGGCAGCTTGGCCCCGGAAATTTGGAGATAACCGAAAAGTCCGTATCTTTGTACTGTGTTTTTCATAGTATTAGATTTAAGGTTAACAAAGATTGGCTGTCTGGGATAGATAGCCTTTTTTTTGTCCCTACTATTCCTTATAGAATCAGCCAGATGGCAATGATATGTCCGATGCTGCCTCCCAGACAAAACAAGTGGAAAGTGGCATGCATGTATGGTTTGCGCAACGAATAAAAAACAGCTCCCACGATATACGAAACTCCTCCGCCAATCAGCCACCAGAAAGCGGTAGTGGCTCCCAACTCTGCCAGATGATCTAACAAAGGTTTCATGGCTACTAATATACAGGCGCCCATACCTACGTAACAAGCAGTTTCGAGATTACTATGTTCTTTCAGTTTTTTGAAGCTAAGAATGAAACCGACGATAGCCGACAGCCAGACGAAAGTAAAAATTCCCCATCCCCATCCGCCGGCATGCCGCAGAACGAGCAGGGTAAAAGGAGTGTAGGTTCCGGCAATGTGCAAATAGATAGCTCCATGATCGAATTTACGGAGCAGCTCTTTCAGCTTTCCCGGACGGCTGCCGTGATACCACGTAGAACTGACATAAGAAGAAAGCATCCCCGCCAAGTAGACAGATACACAAGCAACTGCCCACTGCGGCTCTACATTTTCGGAAGCCTTTTTCAATAACAAATATCCGGCCACGATTCCAAGCAGAATGCCTATTCCATGACTAAGGGTATTTGCCCATTCTTCTATATTATTGTATCGTTTGTTCTTCAATGTTCCTTTTTTTGAATTGTTAAGCCACAAAAATATTGAGTCGCAAAGATACTTTATTTTCCGTAAAGCATTTCCCCCCTTATTCTTTTTTTAGAATGATTTTTCCACTGTATTGCCCGGCTACTTGCTTGCGGAAATCAAGAAATTTTTGTAGTATGTTCATAAAGATAAAAAATAGAGAAAAGTGCATCACCTTTCTCTATTCAATTTTTATTTTATGTATAAAATATATTATACCAAATGTCCGATCCATTCTTCACGGTCGCCGGGGAGAAGGTCGATAACAGGAACTTCTACCATTGTGTAGCATCCCGGTTGTTGCTTCATCGAAGCACGTGCCACGCATACCAGCACTTGTGCTGTCAGTGCGGGGTTGTTAATACGCATATTAAATTCGAACAACTGATTCTGTGTTTTGCCGGATACACCTTTGCGGGTGAGATTCACACCATGACCCATATCCAATAGAGCGTCTACGCTCGGAACGAGTTTCACGTGCGTTTCATCATTCACGAAGTAAGGATCTGCTTTGATGGCAGCCGCTACCTCTTCGAATTTATATCCGTCTTTCAGTTCGATGTATACCATGCGGCGGTGGATTCCTGTGCCGGTAGGAATAGTCATGGAAAGAGCGGCTTTCACCCCGTCGATAGCTTTTACGGCTACTGTGTGTCCCATGCTCATACCCGGACCGAAGTTGGTGTAAGTGATTCCTTTCGGAGCAATCGCTTCCAGCAGGGTGCGTACGATAGAGTCGCTTCCCGGATCCCATCCGGCAGAGATGATCGATACGGCTTTATGTTCTTTGGCGGCAGCATCCAGTGTGCGGCGTAAGTCTACGATACCAGTGTGGATATCGAAACTGTCTACCGTATTAATTCCCATTGCCAGATATTCTTTTGCATATTTCTCAACGCTGCGGGTTGGCGTGCAAAGAATAGCTACGTCTACATCCCCCAACTCTTTTATGTCCTTTACTACTGCATAGTTTGCCAACTCTTCCGGTTTGTTCTCTGCTCCTGCACGACGAACGACTCCGGCTATTTCGAAATCAGGTGCCGCCTGAAGCGCTTCTAGTACATAATGCCCAATGTTACCATAACCAACGATGGCAGCTCTTACTTTTTTCATTCTTTTCTTGGTTTTAATGAACAAATTTCTTTCTTTTGCTTGCAAAAGTAAACAATTTACTACTAACTTTGGTTCATTCGCTTTAATATTTTATTTTTTTTCACTAGCAGGCAATACCGGTCCGCATGAAAGCAAATCAGGGTGTGATGTATTACATCGAAAAAACTCTGTGGCCTCTGTGTCCTCTGTGGTGAAATTGTTTTATCTTTGTCCCTGTTATGATAGAATATATTAGAGGCGAACTTGCCGAACTGAGTCCGGCAACCGCAGTGATTGACTGTAACGGGGTGGGATATGCCGCCAATATATCCTTGAATACCTATTCGGCTATTCAGGGAAAGAAAAACTGTAAGCTATATATTTACGAGGCGATTCGGGAAGACGCGTATGTGCTTTACGGATTTGCCGAGAAACAGGAACGGGAGATTTTCCTGTTATTGATTTCCGTTTCCGGAATCGGGGGGAATACGGCACGTATGATTCTCTCGGCGCTCTCACCTGCCGAACTGGTGAACGTAATCAGTACCGAAAACGCGAATCTGCTGAAAACGGTGAAAGGTATCGGGCTGAAGACTGCACAACGGGTGATTGTCGATCTGAAAGATAAGATAAAAACAATGGGAATGTCTGCTGCCGGTGGAGGTGCTTCCGCAGGTTTGTTGCTGCAACCTGCCAATGCGGAAGTGCAGGAAGAGGCAGTGTCTGCATTGACAATGCTTGGTTTCGCTGCCGCGCCTTCGCAGAAGGTGGTGTTGGCTATCTTGAAGGAAGAGCCGGATGCTCCGGTAGAAAAGGTTATCAAACTGGCTTTGAAACGTTTGTAGTATGAAACAACAGAAAATTTATATGAAGGCATGGCTGGATGCTCACGGTCGTGTAAAGGCGGTGGATACGGATGAGTGGTATCTGGATTTCGCTAATCAGCTGTTGCCATTGGTGACTGAATCGTATATATATGGTGGGAAAGACATGGAAGAAGACCAGAAACGAGTGGCTTTGACATGTGCTTTATACTTGGAAGACTGTGTGGCAGACGGAGGAAATTGGCGTCAATTTATTCACTGGCATCAGGAAAACTACGGACGTTACCTGCCTTTCTACGCTTTGACGGACGAATATCTGCCGGATGAAATCAACCGTGAAGATGTTGTTTTCCTTTTGTGGGCAATCAATTCACCGGTTGGTGATGATTTTGACGGAGTGGAGAACCCGATGGACGCAGATTTGCTGGAGTTTGCAGATGCGCTATACAACCGTTTGGATGCTGCGTTTGAATTGGCTCCTATCAGTGATTATCTTGCAACGGACTGGCTGATGGAAACGGAACTGATGCAAAAGAAGCGAATGCCTCTGCCGGTAGCTTTGCCGGGAGAAAAAATGCCTGCCAACGTAGAACGTTTCCTTGAAGCAAGCAAAGGTGAACCGCTTTTATACTTCGACTCTTACGATGCGCTGAAATTTTTCTTTGTGCAATCATTGAAGTGGGAGGATGAAGAAGATTCTCTGTTGCCTGATTTGAACGCGTTTGATAACTTCGTGGTTTTCGCCAATCCGAAAGGGTTGTTGATCGGTCCTGACGTGGCCGAATATTTTGTTGACAAACGCAACCCGCTTTACAATGCTGAACTAGCAGAAGAGGAAGCATACGAGCTGTTTTGTGAAGAAGGTTTGTGCCCGTTTGATTTGTTGAAATATGGAATGGAACATGATCTGTTGTCAGAAGCACAGTTCCCGTTTGAGAACGGAAAAGAGCTGTTGCAGGAAAACTGGGATTTTGTGGCTCGCTGGTTTTTGGGTGAATATTACGAAGGAGAATAAGAAGAACAAGAATAAGATATAACTACTGTTTATATAAGTGTTGTCTATGCCAATCAAAAAAAGTAACAATCCTTTCGTCGGAAAGACAAAGTCCGCAGCCGGTAAAAAGAAGACAACCGGAAAACGGGTCGGAAAATCAAAACAGGAAAAGGCTAATAATCAATTGAATAGAAGGGTAAAATAAGGATGTGGAGGCTACGCCGTTTTTGCTTGCCAGGCTACGCCGTTTAATGATGACAGACTACGCCTTTTCTCCATACCAGGAAACGCCTTTTCTCCTACGCAGAGAATAAAGAGACTCATTATACATTTGACGGGAATGGTTGTCGTTTATGAAAAATAACAACTATTCCCGTCAGTTTTATTGTTAACCGATAGCTTTTTCTGCTAAATAGCTTCTCTTTTGACGGTTATGAGTGTTACTGTGGATAGCTTTCTTTTTGCCAAATGGATTTCCTTTTTATTAGTCGGTAATTTTCTCCTGTGCCTTCCGTTCTTTTTTCTTATTGATAAATCCGATTTTCAGATTAGCTTCCTCTTGTTCTTTTTTAATCTGTTCCATCGCAGAGAGGATTTGCGCTAATTCATAAACATTTGCTGCGGCTTGCCGGTCGGTGGGACTCATCGTTGTTTTATAGGTACGGTCGCCTATATATTCCACACGGATATTTTTGTCTTTATTGAGATGTAGGAATTCGATTACATTTCCGTCTTCTCCCAGTTTGTAATCAGCTTTTTCTATTTTCTCGTTCATATCGGTTGTTTCGTAGCTGTCTTTGGAGCTTGGAGTTTCGGCAAAACTGCCGTCAGGAGCAATCACTTTCACTTTGTTGTGGTGGATATTGCCGGCACCGCAATAGATAGAGGTCATACTCATGATGCCTTGCTCGTTCACTTGGAAGCGGAGGTACGAACGGTGCATATTTTTCTCAATGGTCTGTGTAGGCCAGAGGTAGTTGCCTACTTGTTGATATTCGGCATCTTTTTCTAGTGTGAATTTGTCTTTGATGGCGTTGAATTCTTTCGTTTTTGCTTGAAAGGCGCTGTCCAGATAAGCAAGTGTTTTTTGCTGTGCCTTTGTTTCAACATCAAGCATCAGTGCCTGTCCCGCCTTACGTGCTTCGAACGCTTTGGGATACAAAATCTTGATACTGTCAATTTGCAACTTAGCTTCTTCATAGTCGCCACGTTCGTAGGCAGCCTTGGCAACCATCAGTTTTTCATTGGCTTTTTTCTCAAGGCCATTTCCGCAGGCAGCTAATGCCAGCGTACCACAAAAGAGGATAATCAGTTTTTTCATCACAAATTCTATTTACTAGTTTTATTATTTACATGAATAAGCAGTGTCCGTTTGCCATTCACTGTTCATCGTTCTGTTCTTCATTCACTTTATTAGCGGCAAAAATACAAATATATCCCTTATTTTTGTAATTTTGTCCCCTCAAAACTTATAACTAAAAAGAATGATAGAGTTGACTCAAGAGGAATTGAAGCAGCATTTTAGCGAACCCATCTTCGGACAGATAGCCGAAACGGCTGATGCGCTCGGCATGGAGTGTTACGTGGTAGGTGGTTACGTTCGTGATATTTTTCTGCAACGTCCCTCTAAAGATATAGATGTAGTAGTTGTAGGAAGTGGAATTGCAATGGCAGAAGCCCTTGGAAAACGGTTGGGACGTGGTGCTCATGTTTCTGTTTTCAAGAATTTCGGAACAGCACAAGTAAAATACAGAGGTACGGAAGTAGAGTTTGTAGGTGCGCGTAAGGAGTCTTATCAACGGGATTCGCGCAAACCGATTGTTGAAGACGGTACGCTGGAAGACGATCAGAACCGTCGTGATTTCACGATCAATGCTCTTGCCGTATGTCTCAATAAAGCACGTTTTGGCGAACTGGTGGATCCCTTCGGAGGCATGGAGGATATGAAGGAAAAGACAATCCGTACTCCGCTCGACCCGGATATCACTTTCAGTGATGATCCTTTGCGCATGATGCGTTGCATCCGTTTTGCTACGCAGCTGGGCTTTTACATTGACGATGATACTTTTGAATCGCTTTGCCGGAATAAAGAACGGATTGAAATCATCTCCCGTGAACGTATTGCGGACGAATTGAATAAGATTATTCTTTCTCCGATTCCCTCAAAAGGTTTTATTGATTTGGAACGTAGCGGTTTGCTGCCGTTGATTTTTCCGGAATTTGCTGCCTTGCAGGGTGTGGAAACCCGGAACGGACGTTCGCATAAGGATAATTTTTATCATACATTGGAAGTGCTGGATAATATCAGCAAGAAGACTGATAACCTTTGGTTACGCTGGGCTGCTTTGCTGCATGACATTGCCAAGCCTGTCACGAAACGTTGGGAACCTAAAGCGGGATGGACGTTCCATAATCATAACTTTATCGGTGAAAAGATGATTCCGAATATCTTCCGCAAGATGAAGTTGCCGATGAATGAGAAGATGAAGTACGTGCAGAAGCTGGTCAGCCTGCACATGCGTCCGATTGTTATCGCGGATGATGTGGTGACAGACTCGGCTGTACGTCGTTTGCTTTTTGAGGCGGGAGATGATATTGATGACTTGATGATGCTCTGTGAAGCGGATATTACTTCCAAGAATATGGAACGTAAGCAGCGTTTCCTGAATAACTTCCAGTTGGTTCGACAAAAACTGAAGGATTTGGAGGAGAAAGACCGTGTCCGTAATTTTCAGCCACCCGTGAGTGGAGAAGAAATTATGGAGATTTTCGGTTTGGAACCTTGTCGTGAAGTCGGTGTTCTGAAAAGTGCTATAAAGGATGCTATCCTGGATGGAGTGATTCCGAACGAATATGAGGCAGCTCATGCTTTCATGCTGGAGCGGGCTAAGAAGATGGGGCTGACACCGGTGCGCTGATATAGGGTGGATCAAAAAAACTTCCGTAAATATTCTCAACTGTACTTATCCTTATGAGAAAAAATACTCATAGTAACGAGAAAAAATACTCATTACTATGAGAATTTTTTCTCATTGCAATGAGTATATACCCTTGTCAGAATAGGCTGAAACAGTTCATAAGCGTACCGAAACGAGCTGGTTTTAATCTAAAACCGCACTTGTTCAACTTAATTCAATGATTTCTTCATTGCAGTTCGTCAGTTTTTCTATTCCTTCGTTGGTTACCACCCAAGAGTTTTCAATACCTACCGGACCTACACCCGGAATAACGATTTTCGGTTCGAGGGCAAAGACCATGCCCGATTCTAATGGTTGTTTCATGCGGGGAGCCAATACCGGAGCTTCATTAATTTCGAGTCCGATACCGTGGCCGATAAACTTGGCTTGTTGTCCTGTTCCCATGAATTTGTCGGCAAATCCGGCTTCTTTGGCTATTTCGGCAGCTGTGTCATAGAGCACTTCACAAGCAATGCCCGGTTTGGCAATGGAAGCAATTTTTTCCTGAATATCCAAACAAACCTGGTGGGCGGTGTAAGCCTCTTCTGGCAGTTTGCCTATTGAGAATACACGGCTCATGTCGTTCATGTAGCCGTTGAAGTTGCCTCCTAAGTCCACCATAACGCTCTGACCTTCCTTTAGCGGAGTTTTATTCGCTCCTCCCGGCAAAGCAGGATCAAGTCCCTGTCCACCTAAAGCAAAATCATAAGGAGAGGGGTATCCGGCGTTCTCTCCGGTCAGTACGCTACCCATGAATATTTCCATGCTGCGTCCGAATACCCGGAAAATTCCGAGGCAACCTTGCAAGCGCATCAGGCGCTCTATTTCAATGGAAAATTCGATGTCTGTCATACCGGGGCGATATACGCTTGGAATCTGCTCGTATGCCTTGGCGTGGGCAATGCCCGAACGGCGGAACATCTCAATTTCTACAGGTGTTTTCACGCTGCGTGCCTGGCGGATCAACGGGGTGCCATTTACAACTTCTACTTCCGGAAACAGGTTGGCCAGACGGCAATATTCCGTATAAGGGAGCTCGTCACCTTCTAACATCAGTTTGGTTGGCATCGGCAATCCTTGTTCTTTCAACAGGTCAAGGATTTGTTCCGGTTTGCGAATCGAGAACGAATGTTCTCCTGTGATATTATTAGGGCGTTTGAAAAACAATAGTGCAGGCGAATGAAGAGGGAGGTAAAGATAGCCACTGACTACACAGCCATACGTGTAAATTAAATTTGCATTACAAGTGATAAGTGCGGCGTCGATGCCCTGTGACACCATCAGACTGCGAATCTTGTCACGGCGAAATTTCAATTCGGGTTGTAGCATTTTTTATTTATTACATGATTATTAATTACAAAACTATCAATGGTAAATTATTAGTTGTGAGTTATTTATCTGATATAACAAATTCACAAACCATTATTTAACCTATCATGCCACAAAGATAATTAATTCCAGCGAAAATAATGTTAATCTCAAAAAAATAGCGCCACCCGCGTCCTGTCACAGGAGGCGAGCAGCGCAAACCACAAATACAAATACAACTAAACAAAGTCTTCTAAATAACGCCTTGTCCCATCATTGCGTGAGCTACTTTCATAAATCCGGCAATGTTGGCACCCTTCACATAATTAATGTATCCGTCGGGTTCCGTGCCGTACTTCACGCATTGTGCATGGATGCCGTGCATGATTGCATGGAGCTTTTCGTCCACTTCGGCAGCACTCCAGCTTAGGTGCATTGCGTTTTGAGACATTTCCAGACCGGAAGTGGCAACACCGCCTGCGTTGACCGCTTTACCCGGAGCATACATTATCTTATGTTCGATGAAGAGATCGATTGCTTCGGGGGTACATCCCATGTTGGAAATTTCTCCGACGCAAAGTACGTCATTTTTTATGAGATTTTGGGCATCTTCTCCATTTAATTCATTTTGGGTAGCACAAGGAAGCGCGATGTCTGCTTTCACTTCCCACGGGCGCTTGCCTTCTACAAAGGTAGCATTCGGATATTGTTCTGCATAAGGTGCAACAATGTCATTACCCGAAGAACGAAGTTCGAGCATATAGTCTATCTTTTCACCGCTGATACCATCCGGATCGTAGATATATCCGTCCGGGCCGGAAATTGTAATCACCTTGGCACCCAGTTCGGTAGCTTTGGTAGCTGCTCCCCATGCAACGTTGCCGAAGCCAGAGATAGCGACTGTCTTACCTTTTATGTCAATACCTTTTGCTTGTAGCATCTGATTTACAAAATACAGACCACCGAAACCGGTAGCTTCCGGGCGAATCAACGAGCCTCCGAATTCTAATCCCTTACCGGTGAATGTACCTGTAAATTCGCGAGTCAGTTTCTTATACATGCCAAACATATAGCCCACTTCACGTCCGCCTACGCCGATATCACCGGCAGGTACATCCATATCCGGTCCGAGGTGACGCCATAGCTCCAGCATGAAGGCCTGACAGAAACGCATGATTTCGGCATCACTCTTACCGCGCGGAGAGAAATCGGAACCCCCTTTTCCACCACCCATAGGCAGCGTGGTCAGTGCATTTTTGAATGTCTGTTCGAAACCGAGGAATTTCAGAATGGAAAGATTGACGGAAGCATGAAAACGGATACCGCCTTTATAAGGGCCTATCGCATTATTGAATTGTACGCGATAACCGAGGTTGGTCTGTACCTCACCTTTATCATCCACCCACGTTACACGGAAAGTGAAGATACGGTCGGGTTCTACCAATCTTTCTATGATTTTAGCTTTTTCAAATTCAGGATGTTGATTGTATATATCTTCGATAGAAAGAAGAACTTCCTTCACTGCTTGAAGATATTCAGATTCACCGGGATGCTTAGCCTCCAAAGAGGACATGATTTTCTGGATGTTCATGATACTATATTTTAAAAGGTTAATTCTGATAAAATGTCAACTAATTCACTGCAAATATAGGAAAATTTTTCAAAGTTGCTTGTTTTAATGCAGATATTTTGATTAAATAATGATAAAATGTCAATTTCTTCTGCTGAAAAACACAAAGCCCCGCAGCCTGTAATGTAAAATACAGGTTACGGGGCTTCTATGTGTTTATAAATAGGAAGTGTCGCTTTAGAATTTTGGTTTCATTCCTAAATTATACATGATGAATCCGTAAATATCAGCTTGTTCTTCCAGTACTTTAGCCATTGGTTTGCCTGCGCCATGCCCGGCTTTACTGTCAATACGGATCAGTGTCGGATTGGTACCGTCGTTGTCAGCTTGCAGGGTAGCGGCAAACTTGAATGAGTGGGCAGGGACTACACGGTCGTCATGGTCGGCAGTAGTGACCAGTGTTGCCGGATATTTCGTGCCCGGTTTCAGGTTGTGCAGTGGAGAGTAGCCTTTGAGGTATTCAAACATCTCTTTGCTGTCTTCGCTTGTGCCGTAATCACTAGCCCAGTTCCAGCCGATAGTAAATTTATGATAGCGGAGCATATCCATCACACCTACCTGCGGGATCGCTACGCGGAACAGGTCAGGACGCTGTGTCATGCAGGCACCTACCAACAGACCACCGTTGGAACCTCCTACAATGGCGATTTTATCTTTATTCGTATATTTCTGGTCGATCAGATATTCGGCGGCAGAGATGAAATCGTCGAATACGTTCTGTTTCTGCATTTTAGTTCCGGCTACGTGCCAATCTTCACCGTATTCACTACCACCGCGCAGGTTTACTTGTGCGTAGATACCCCCATTTTCGAGGAATGGAATGCGTGTGGCGCTGAAGCCCGGGTTGAGGCTGATGCCGAAGCCGCCATATCCGTAGAGGAATACAGGGTTCTTGCCGTCTTTCTTCAAATCTTTCTTATAAGTAAGGAACATCGGAATTTTTACGCCGTCTTTGCTGGCGAAGAATACTTGTTCGGTCACAAAATCATCCGAGTTGAATTGTACTTTCGGGGCACGGTATAGTTCGTAGGTGTTCTGATCCATGTCGTATTTGTAGGTAGCACCCGGTATGGTGAATGAAGTGAATCCGAAGAAACATTCTTTGTCGTCTTTGTTGCCGCTAAAGCCTACGGAACCGAGTGACGGCAGTTGGATTTCCTGAATTTGTTTACCGTCGAGACCGTAAACGTATGCGTGGTTCGAGGCATCTTTGTCATAAGTAAGGAATAGTTTGCCACCGATCACTTCCGCATTTGAAAGAACAGCTTCCGATTCGGGTACGAGCTCTTTCCAGTCCTCCAATTTCGGACGGTTGATGTCAGCTACCATAATTCGGTTTTTCGATGCGCCGTAGTTGGTATAAATATAAATCTGGTCGCCGATAACTTCAATCGGATAATATTGGTAGTCGAGGTCTGTAGTCAGTTGGATGAAGGGTGAATTCGGCTTTTTCAGGTCCCGTATAAACAGGTTGTTACCTCTTCCGGCGCCGGATTCTGTCAGGAAGAGAATCCGTTCATCTTCACTGGTGCTTGATGTGTAGAAACGTTTCGGATAAGCAGGGTTCTGATAAATCAGTTTATCTTTTGACTGTGGCTCACCGATTTTGTGATAATAGATTTTGTGATTTTCATTCACGTTAGAGAACTCTTTTCCTTTGGTCGGCGCATCATAGGCACTGTAATAGAAACCGTCTCCCTGCCAGGCGGCACCGGTAAACTTGGCCCATTCGATGTGGTCTTCCAGCAGTTTTCCGCTTTCGGTATCCATTACATAAATTTCAGACCAGTCCGAACCGCTGCGTGAAATACTGTAAGCGGTGTACTTGCCGTCGTTTGAGAAATAAAGACCGGTCAGTGCCACTGTTCCGTCGTCCGAGAGCTTGTTCGGATCGAGGAAAACACGCGGTTCGCCGTCCAGTGAGTCCTGCACATAGAATACACTCTGGTTCTGCAGACCGTCATTTTTACTGAAATAATACTTCCCATGTTTTTTGATCGGGGCACTGATCTTCTCGTAATCGGCCAGTGTCGTCAATCGTTTCAGCAGGTTTTCGCGGAACGGAATCTGGCTAAGATACTCATTCGTTACTTTGTTTTGTGCTTCTACCCAGGCAGTAGTGGCTGCACTGGTGTCATTTTCCAACCATCTGTAAGGGTCGGGAACTTGTGTGCCGAAGTACACATCTACAGTGTCTACCTTTGCCGTCTCGGGGTAGACCAGCTTTTTTTGTTGGGGAGCGCATGACATCACCATGATTCCACTCATTAATAAAGTTACTTTTTTCATGTGAATAAAAAGTCTTTTTGAATAAACTTAAAGTTACAAATCTACAAAATAATAAGAGATAAACAAGTAAACTTTATAAAGAAGATGATGGAAAATGAGATTTAAAGAATTAACTTTGCAAAATGTGATTCTGCAAATAGACGATTTGAAATAAGAAAGGAGAATGACTTTATGCTTAGTAAATATAAATTAAACCAGCTTTACTTCAAAGATACACAGTTCGCCAACCTGATGACAAGGCGAATTTTTAACGTGTTGTTAATCGCCAACCCTTATGACGCTTTTATGCTGGAAGATGACGGGCGCATTGATGAGAAGATTTTCAATGAATACACCTCTTTATCTTTGCGTTATCCGCCTCGTTTCTCGCAGGTATCCACAGAGGAGGAAGCATTGGCGCAGTTGGAAAATATGTCGTTCGACCTGGTGATTTGTATGCCGAGCACAGGAGATAATGACAGTTTTGATATTGGTCGTCATATCAAAGAGAAATATGAGCATATTCCTATCGTCATTCTGACTCCTTTTAGCCATGGTATTACCAAACGGATTATCAATGAAGATTTAAGCGCGTTTGAATATGTGTTCTGTTGGTTAGGCAATACCGACCTGTTGGTGTCTATTATCAAATTGATAGAGGACAAGATGAACCTGGAACACGATGTGCAGGAAGTCGGTGTGCAGTTGATTCTTTTGGTGGAGGATGGCATTCGTTTCTATTCTTCTATTTTGCCGAATCTGTATAAGTTCGTGTTGAAGCAGAGTCAGGAGTTCTCTACTGAAGCCTTGAATGCTCACCAGCGTACGCTTCGTATGCGCGGGCGTCCTAAGATTGTACTGGCACGTACGTATCAGGAGGCAATGGAAATTTATCATAAGTATCAGAATAATATATTAGGAGTAATCACCGATGTCCGTTTCCCGAAAGTGGAGCGGGGGGAGAAAGACGGTCTGGCAGGTATCAAGCTGTGTGCCGAGATACGCAAGAACGATCCGTTTGTTCCGTTGATTATCCAGTCGTCCGAATCGGAAAATTCGTCTTATGCCGCTAAGTATGGTGCCAGCTTTATTGATAAGAACTCAAAAAAGATGGACGTTGATTTGCGTCGTATTGTCTCCGATAATTTTGGTTTTGGTGATTTTATATTCCGGAATCCGGATACCGGGGAAGAGATAGCCCGTGTCCGGAATCTGAAAGAATTGCAAAACATTCTTTTTGCCGTGCCTGCGGAGTCTTTCTTATATCATATCAGCCGGAATCACGTGTCGCGTTGGTTCTATTCTCGTGCCATGTTCCCGGTAGCCGAGTTTTTGAAACCGATTACCTGGAATAGTCTTCAAGATGTGGATGCTCACCGGAAAATCATCTTTGAGGCCATCGTGAAGTATCGTAAGATGAAGAACCAGGGAGTCGTGGCAGTGTTTAAGCGAGACCGTTTCGACCGTTATTCTAACTTTGCCCGTATCGGGGATGGTTCTTTAGGAGGAAAAGGGCGTGGACTGGCGTTTATTGATAATATGGTAAAGCGTCATCCGGAATTTGAAGAGTTTGAGAACGCACGTATTGCTATTCCTAAAACGGTGGTGCTTTGTACGGATGTGTTTGATGAATTTATGGACACTAATAATCTGTATCAGATTGCGCTGTCAGATGCGGATGATGCTACGATTCTGAAATATTTTCTGAAGGCAAAGTTGCCTGACCGCTTGGTGGAGGACTTCTTTACTTTCTTCGATGTAGTGAAATCTCCGATTGCCATCCGTTCCTCATCTTTGCTTGAAGATTCTCATTATCAGCCGTTTGCGGGAATCTATAACACATACATGATTCCTTATCTGGATGATCGGTATGAAATGTTGCGCATGCTTTCGGATGCCATCAAAGGGGTGTATGCATCAGTCTATTTCCGTGACAGCAAAGCGTATATGCAGGCTACTTCGAATGTGATCGATCAGGAAAAGATGGCTGTTATCTTGCAGGAGGTAGTTGGCAATCAATATGGCGACCGTTATTATCCGTCTATGTCGGGTGTGGCTCGTTCACTGAATTATTATCCTTTAGGAGATGAAAAAGCCGAAGAAGGAACGGTTAATCTGGCTTTGGGATTAGGGAAATATATTGTAGACGGTGGTATGACCCTTCGTTTTTCTCCCTATCATCCCAATCAGGTGTTGCAAACCAGTGAAATGGAAATCGCTCTGAAAGAGACCCAGACCCGTTTCTATGCTTTGGATTTAAAAAATGCCGGACATGATTTTTCTATTGACGATGGTTTCAATTTACTGAAACTCCATGTCAAAGAGGCGGAAAACGATGGTGCCCTGCGTTATATTGCCTCTACGTATGATCCGTACGATCAGATTATCCGAGATGGTCTGTATCCTGGGGGGCGCAAGGTGATTACTTTTGCCAATATCCTGCAACATGATGTTTTCCCGTTGGCTCGTATTCTGCAGTTGGTCTTGAAATATGGTGAACAGGAGATGCGCCGTCCGGTTGAAATTGAATTTGCAGCAACGTTAAGTCGCGAACATGATAAATCCGGAACCTTCTATCTGTTACAGATACGTCCTATCGTAGACAGTAAAGAAATGCTGGACGAAGATTTGAACGAGATACCGGATGAAGATGTGATTCTCCGCTCATATAATTCGTTGGGACACGGTATCATGAATGATATTTATGATGTGGTCTATGTAAAGACCGATAATTATAGTGCCTCCAACAATCAGGCAATTGCTTGGGAGATAGAAAAGATCAACCAACAGTTCCTGAATGAAGGAAAGAATTATGTATTGGTTGGTCCAGGACGTTGGGGAAGCAGTGATACATGGCTCGGTATTCCTGTGAAGTGGCCTCATATCTCGGCTGCCCGTGTGATTGTGGAAGCCGGACTGACCAATTATCGGGTGGATCCCAGTCAAGGGACACATTTCTTTCAGAATCTGACTTCGTTCGGGGTTGGATATTTCACTATCAATGCCTTTATGAATGATGGTGTGTATAATCAGGACTTCCTCAATGCGCAACCTGCGGTGGAAGAAACGAAATATCTTCGTCATGTCCGCTTTGAGAAACCGATGATGGTCAAGATGGATGGAAAGAAGAAGCAGGGTGTGGTTTTGATGCCTTTTTAAGTGGAACTCGCAATAATTTTATGTGAAACAAATTTTGGAAGTACTAGGAGGGGCGTTTTTTATGTGTTGGAATTGATAAGATTCTTTTTTCTGACCGTTGGTCTTTTTAACTAAATTAAAATATGACTTAAATCTTCCGTAGCGTACTGTATAGTGTGAATATTAACCTTAAAAAGTCTATATAGACAGGAAATATGGCCTTATGATCTTAAAAATAGGACATAAAATACAAAGAATTGACCTTGTGTAAATTATTATAAAGCTGTTACTTTGTACTCGTTTTTGTGATCAAATAGATTATTAATTAATTATGAAAATTATGAAGAAGAGTTTATTGTACTTGTTTATGCTTGTTTGTTCTGTTAGCATATTCATGAGTTGTAGTGATGATGACGATGAAGTGAAATATCCGATAGATACAGAATTGGCTGGAGGCTATGTTGGTAATCTGTCTGTGAATGTGGATGGTAATCAAATGGGAACTACTGAAAATCAAAAAATTACAATTTCACAGTCTAATAAGGGAACTAACCAAATTGCATTATCATTGAAGAATTTTACTTTTTTGGTAAATGTTGGTGATATTGAAGTTGATCCTTGCACTGTGAAAGCTATAGATGGTGGTTATGCTTTTGAAGGTCAACAGAATCTAGATTTGGTACAGCCACTTGGTAATTGCCCTGTTAGTATTTCTGGTACTGTGAAAGGTAGCAATATTAATATTGAAATAGGTGTAAAAGTTGGTGCTCCTTTAAATCAAAATGTAAAGGCTACTTTTGTTGGTCGTAAATTGACAGGTAGTGAAAGTTCGGAAGCTAAAATAACAAGTTTTATTATTGACGATGAGGCAGTAGTAGAACAACCAGTTATAAATGAAGAAGCTGGTACGATTGTTTTTGCTGTTAATGAGGAAGTAGAATCTTTAAAGTTTACTCCTATTATTGAAATATCTGAAGGAGCAACTATTACTCCGGCTTCCGGCGTAGCACAGGACTTCTCGAATAATAAGAAAGTGACTTATACTGTGACGGCGGAAGATGGCACCGTGAAAGTTTATACAGCTTTTGTGGAAGGTACTCGCAAGGTATTGAAATATTCTTTTGAAGATTGGAAGGAAGGTACTAAGAATGATGAACTGTTACCCAAAGATTTGTGGGCAGGAAGTGCTGCAGGAGCAGGTATTTTAGGTGGTACTTTGTTGAGAAAGGAAACTAGAGAGGATGGTACGTATGCGGCTAAACTGATAACTTTTGAATATCCAAATGAGCCAAATTCATTAGTTCCGAAGATTACTGCCGGTTCTATTTTTATTGGTAAATTTGATATGATGCCTGCTTTACAAGGTGATAGGTTGAGTTGTACTAAATTTGGTCTTGATGCAGAAACAGTTAGTTTAGGTGGAAAACCGCTTCGTTTTAAGGGTGTTTATAAATATGAATCAGGTTCTAATTATCTTGACGCTTCTAATTATGAAGATGTAAAACCGGTTGATATTAAAGATAAAGGACAGATTCAAGCCGTATTGTATAAAGTGCAAACAGGTGAGGATGGTAAAGAGATTGTATTGACAGGTCACGATGTGAACACTTCGGAATTAAGAGTTGCTGTTGCTAATATTATCGTTGAGGATATTAAAGAATATACTCCTTTTAACATTGAATTTGAATATTTACAAGAGTATGACCGAACCGCAAAATATAAATTTGCTATAATTTGCTCTTCAAGTAAAGATGGTGATTTATTTAAAGGTGCTGGTGGTAGTACTTTGATTGTGGATGAATTTGAAGTAATATGTGAATAAGATTATTATAATATAAGTTGGCATACATTTGATGTGTGTTTATTGTATAAACGAGGGTGTCTATGAGGATATCCTCGTTTTTCTGTAAAATCCTGTATATATATATCAAATAAATATTAAATAGATTTCCCTTACTGTTTTTGGACAGTGGGGAGTTTTTTTGTAGTGAGGGAGAATTATTGTTTGTTTATGACAATCATACCCAAAATGTCATTCAATATACGATACAGAAAAGGATTTGTTCACTATAGAATAACATCCGGATATAAAGTTTCAATGAATTTGAACTCAGCAAATACTACATAATGGAAAAATATCTATCATACTATCATTTATTTTTATATTAAGCTAACTGTCAATAAGATAAGTATGATAGATGATTTTTCAAACAGGTATCTATCATATTTTTGTCGCAAAAAACGGGTATCTATCATATCCATACTGCATCCGTTTTAGTGTAGTATTAGGGGAAACACCCATATGAAGCCACAATAATATCCACTTTATAGGATGATAACCTGTATTTGGCAGCTAAATAATCCATTGGAAACGGTAATCTTTTTATAGCCTACATATGTAGGCTGTACAGCCCGCAGCTGTAAACCGTACAGCCCACGTATGCAGGCTGTTTGTCACACAGATGTGGGCTATAAACTTATCGCTGTCAAAGTGGGATTATTAAGCCATACAAGTCGGATTTATATAGGTTTATTGCAACAAAAACAAGCCATCTTACGCCTGTTTGAACCTTATTGGGCTATTTTATTGATGAGAGATACTCGCTTTTTGGTGGTATAGAAACGCGGAAACGCTTACGATATTACCATAAATAAAAAACTACGAGAAGAATTCCCGTAGTTTTCTATTGACACAATATTCTGGATCGTTTAGTATGAAACAATATGCTAAAATGCATATCCAAATCCCACGTTCAAATAAATAGGATACATGGCAAATGAGATTGTATCAAAATCTTTTTTGAAAATATCATTCAGCCCCCACGTTAAGTCAGCGTATACATTTAGATGTTTAAATGCTCTCCATTCACCGCCTAGTTGTAGTCCCCATTGAAATTTTCGGAGATTTTCGGAGAAATCATAGGTAGCTATGCTTTCCCCAGAGAAAACAACTCGTGAACCAGTTTGGTCTGGGGTACGTAAATGGCCGTCGTATACATGTCCGGAGAATCCCCCTTCGATGAGGTATGATATGTATGGACCTGCAGACAATTTCCAACGCTTGCTTATCTTATAGTTAGCAACCACCGGAATTGTCAGATACGAATTTTTAACTTTGGTCTTTACTCCTCCTGTCCATAATCCTTGTAATTCTCCACCATTGGTGTTGATAATTTTCATACCGTAATTTTTTACGGTAGCTTCGGTGGTCATATTCTTATTTTCAAGTCGCACTCCTACAGTCATCCCCCATTTGGGATCGAACCACTTCGTCGCATTACCTTCAATTGAAATTGCGATTCCTGGTGCATAACTATCAATTTTACGGATTTCTTTTGGTAGAGGTAATGGTGAAGTTCCACCAATATTGAAACCGGCTTTTATACCATATTCCCATCCATGTAAATAAGACCAGATGATACCTTGGTTTCTTTCTTCCTGTGCTTGAGCTGTGAATATGCTTACAAATAGCAGCACAACTATGATATTGATTGATTGATATTTTTTCATTGTGTTAGTTTTTTTATTCTTTACAAATAAGTTCTAGCTCATCAACGTATAGAGTGCTACCAACAGCCCCTCTAAAATAGGCGCCATCTACGCTGGATGATAGTACAATACCTAATTTATATTTACCGTTTTGTAGTTTCGTATCGTCAATTTCTCGTCCTTTTACTGATTCGAAATATAAAGTAAACTCATTCCATTCATCTTCTGATTCAATGATATCTTCAGGTTTTATTCGTGCTAATAATACTAATTTATCAGAGTTGAATACGTCATCACCATTGAGCATGATAGAATTATTCTCTGCCTCATACATAACAGCATAAATATCACATTTATCCCTTTTTCCGGTTTGTGGCTGTCCTTCTACAGAATAAACTTCCCCAGCTTTAAATTTATAATGTCCTTTGAGTGCTATGGGATGTTTATAAAATTGAAAACCAAAGTTCGTTGCTTTTCTAGGATTTGTCAGTGCATTTTCTACTTCGAATGTTCCGATAAATAAATTCCCAGCAGCAATATACATTTTTACCATTGCACCAAAATCTCCAGTGTTACGGGTTTCTAGCTTTACAGCCTTACCTTTAAAGCCATTTGTAACTTGTACTGTTGGGTAATCTATTCTAGAATTAGCCATACCTGTTAATTTAAAACCTGGATTACCGCTTGACCATTGTAGTACTTTAGATATTTCTTGCGAGGTTGCTGGTGTAAATTCGTAAAATGTATCGTATTCACTGGAGGTTGTCAGTAATTCTTCAAAACTGAAAAGGGTAGGTAATTCCGCTAAAATCACATTTACGGTATAAACAGGCTGCCATTGACCGTCTTCTGATGTAACGGTGAATTTACGGGAGTGCGGTTCTTCGCTGAAATCATAGGTAGATTCAGTATCGCCTGTTATTGGAGTATTTACTTTAATTGTAGCTCCTTGTGGAAGTGTAAATTTTAATTTTTGTTTGGAAAGGTCGGCTCCTTTATTTACATATACATTAATTACTTTAGAATCTGCATCGATATTTGCCAGTTGCACATCATCGCCTGAACAAACATCAATGGCTGCTTCTGAATTTAATGCTTCATCCTGTATGCAGGAGGATATTGCACATGTAAAGATGAAATAGGCTATTAAAGTCTTAATTTTCATTTGATTTTCCTTTTTAGTTTACTAATTTAGTATCTTCTATAAAACTTGGTTGCAAAGTTAAGTTTCTTTTTTGAAATGCAGCACTTCATCACTTAAGTAATTCAATAAAATTAGTGCCTTTTTAAAATTGATGTTATAAATGAATTATTCCTTTTTACATCCCTGCACTGTTTTTATAACAAATCTAACTTCCTTGTTATAATCAGCTTGTACTGTTGTTTCATTTCTTGGGGCAAGAAAGAAATATCTATGAACTCCAGTCACTTGTCGGTAACCTTTATGAATTTAGAAAATAGATTGTCCATGATCTTTTTCTCCAAGCTACAACCATTCATTGCAACTTCAAAATCAGAACGCTTGATTTTGCGTCTTTTACCGTTTAGTGTCAAAGCCAATTCTTCGGTGTCCTCCGGCATGAGGAGTGCCGTAGAGAGCATGTCATATCCCGGGGGCATCGAATAATAGCCTTTACGCTGACTATAATTTTCCAGCTTTTCTCGGCAATATCCAAGAGTCAGCCTTCGGGAATGAGACCGTCAAAGAATGGGAATAATATTAGACTTGTATATGGCTTTTCAGAGATTGGCAATGTGAGACTGACAGGTTCGGCATCGCTGGATTTAATGTAGGCTGCATCATATTGAAAGGTGTAGCCATTTTCATCTTCTGTAAGCAGTCCTGCCAACTGGTCTTGGTTGTATATGTGTGCTTGTCTCATAGCTTGTTGAGTTTACTTATTGGTACAACCCCCACTTCCATTCCAAAGAGACTAAGCACTTGATTTACTTTATCAAGACGCAAAGTTTGTTTTCCCTGCTCAAGTTCGCGCACAAAGCGCAACCCAACTCCTGATTTTTCGGAGAGTTCTACTTGGGTCAAGTTATGTTCTTTACGCATTATCTTTACGTATTCTGATAATGATTTATCGTTCATATTATACCCTTTTGGGTATAAATCTGGTTGTGGATTTATGGATTATACCTTATAGGGTATAAGAAAACTGGTACTCTTTCTTCAGGAAGAAGGAGTACCAGTAGAGGAAAGTGATAGCAGATTACTCTTTCAAAGCCTCTTGCAAATCAATTCCCAATGCCTTGGCAACTCCTGTTCCGTATGCGGGATCAGCTTTGTAGCAGTTGCGTACATGACGTTGTTTGATAAATAGTTCAGCGTCTCCCATAGCACGAGCTGTATTTTCGAACAATAATTGTTGTTCTTCAGCTGGCATCAGTCGGAATAAGTCGCCCGGTTGGCTATAATAGTCGTCATCATATTCCCGTTCATTGTAGTTGTAAACTTCACCGGTAACTTTGAGAGGCGGTTCTTTCATAGTAGGAGAATCCTGCCATTCGCCGTAACTGTTTGGTTCATAACCTTTAGTGTCACCGTAGTTTCCGTCTACGCGCATAGCACCGTCACGATGATAGGCGTGGAAAGGACAACGAGGTTTGTTGACCGGGATTTGTTCGGCATTCACTCCAAGACGATAACGTTGTGCGTCACCATACGAGAACAAACGTCCCTGCAACATTTTGTCGGGAGACAGACCGATACCATCTACTATATTCATCGGGTTGAAAGCAGCCTGTTCCACTTCGGCGAAATAGTTTTCCGGGTTGCGGTTCAGTTCAAGGATACCGACATCTTGCAGAGGAAAATCTTTGTGCGGCCATACTTTAGTCAAGTCAAACGGGTTGATGCGATAATTGTCCGCTTCTTCTTCCGTCATTAACTGAATCTGGAATAACCATTTCGGATAATCGCCCTTTTCGATGCTCTCGAAGAGATCACGCTGATGAGATTCACGGTCTTTAGCAACAATTGCTTCCGCTTCCTGGTCAGTCAGATTCTTGATCCCCTGCAAGGTGCGCAGATGGAACTTGACCCAGATACGCTGATTTTCTGCATTGATAAAACTATAAGTATGACTGCCGAATCCGTGCATGTGGCGATATGAATAAGGAATACCACGTGGACTCATGGTGATAGTCACCTGATGCAATGCCTCCGGCAAGAGCGTCCAGAAGTCCCAGTTACTGTTCGGGCTACGCATATTCGTTTTCGGATCTCGTTTGATAGCATGGTTCAGATCCGGGAATTTAAGTGGATCACGTAAGAAGAATACGGGAGTATTGTTACCAACCAAGTCCCAATTACCTTCTTCCGTGTAAAATTTCATGGCAAAACCACGGATGTCACGTTCTGCATCGGCAGCTCCACGTTCTCCGGCTACGGTGGAGAAACGGACAAAACATTCTGTTTGTTTTCCGACTTTACTGAAAATGGCGGCACGGGTGTACTTTGTGATGTCGTGAGTGACGGTAAAAGTGCCGTATGCTCCTGAACCTTTAGCGTGCATACGTCTTTCCGGAATCACTTCACGATCAAAATGGGCAAGCTTCTCAATGAGCCAGGGATCTTGTAACATGACAGGCCCGCGTTGACCTGCGGTTTGCGAATTTTGATTGTCGGCGATAGGGCGACCGTTCGCAGCAGTGAGTTTTTTCTTTTCCATAAATGGATTTTTTAGTCGGATACAAGTATAAACAGACTGTCGCCTTTTTATTCTTTTATCCGGGGTTTATAATATGTAACAAAGATAGGCTTCTTTTGCTTGCTTGTCAAACAGATAATTTCTATCTAAAGATAGATAATAACTATGAATTATGTACGTATTGCCTGTTATTTTTTTGCATAAAAAAACTCCCGCACTTCCTTTCGGAAGGCGGGAGTCTTTAAATAAACTATAGCTTATATATCTTTCGCTGATTATACGATACCTTGTGCCATCATTGCTTTAGCAACCTTCATGAATCCGGCTACGTTAGCACCCTTCACATAGTTTACGTATCCGTCAGCTTCTGTACCATATTGAACGCAAGCTTCGTGGATATTTTTCATGATGCTTTTCAGCTTTTCGTCTACTTCTTCAGCACTCCAGCTCAATTTGATAGAGTTCTGAGTCATTTCAAGACCTGATACTGATACACCACCGGCGTTAGCAGCTTTACCCGGAGCGTAAAGGATCTTAGCGTCCTGGAATACTTTGATAGCTTCTGGAGTAGAAGGCATGTTAGCTCCTTCAGATACAGCGATACAACCGTTTGCTACCAGCTGACGAGCGTGGTCGCCATTCAATTCGTTTTGAGTTGCAGAAGGAAGAGCGATATCACATTTTTCACCCCAAGGTTTAGCTCCTTCTACATATTTGCAACCATATTTTTCTGCGTATTCACGGATACGGCCACGGTACAGATTCTTCAGTTCCATGATGTAATCCAGTTTTTCGCGGTCGATACCATCCGGATCGTAGATATAACCGTCAGAGTCAGAGCAAGTAACTACTTTACCACCCAGTTCGATTACTTTTTCTATTGTATATTGAGCAACGTTACCGGAACCGGAAACCAGACAAACTTTACCTTTCAGGTCAGTGCCTTTTGTTTTCAGCATTTCCATCAGGAAGTAGATGTTACCATAACCGGTAGCTTCCGGACGAATCAGTGAACCACCGAATTCGCGGCCTTTACCTGTGAATGTTCCGGTAAATTCATGAGCCAGTTTTTTATACATACCGAACATGAAACCTACTTCACGGCCACCAACACCGATGTCACCGGCAGGAACATCAGTTTCAGGACCGATGTGACGCCACAGTTCCAGCATGAATGCCTGTACAAAGCGCATTACTTCGGCATTTGACTTTCCACGAGGAGAGAAGTCGGAACCACCTTTACCACCACCCATCGGCAGAGTAGTCAGTGAGTTTTTGAATGTTTGTTCAAAGGCAAGGAACTTCAAGATAGAAAGGTTTACAGATGCGTGGAAACGGATACCGCCTTTGTAAGGACCGATCGCGTTGTTGTGCTGAACACGGTAACCCATGTTGGTCTGAATATTACCTTTATCATCCATCCAAGTCACGCGGAACTGATATACTCTATCAGGAATACACAAACGTTCGATCAGGTTTACTTTATCAAACTCCGGGTGTTTGTTGTATTCTTCTTCAATAGTAGAAAGTACTTCTTCTACTGCCTGATGATACTCCGGTTCATTGGGAAATCTTCTTTTCAGATCGTCTAATACCTTTGCTGCATTCATAATCTTTTTTTTCTTTAATTGGTTGATATAAAAATAATGTGCTAATTTGACAATTTGCTAATGTGCCGCTTGACTGTGTGCTTTCGTATTATATAGCAATTTACACACTTGCATATGGGTACATCGGATTTTTATTTTCGGTTGCAAAAGTAAAGATAAAAATTGAACTGGCAAACATTTTATAAAGAAAAATGCGATAAAACATCAAAATTGATATTTTATCGCATTAAAAATAGGAAAAAAGATATTTATTTGTTCTTTTTGATCGACTTATAAACAGGAATAAATACTAATGCTGCCGAAATGACAAGCATTACTATCGTCATCCCGTCAATTCGTTCGGCTTTCGTCAGAACTAAATAGCAAAGCGCCAACCAAAGCAGGCTGATACAAACTATTTGTGATTTGGATAACGGACGCTTCATTTAACTCCTCTTTTCTTTTTGTCAACAATGGCATCGATCACGGCTACGGCTGTGATATTCACAATGTCACGGACAGAACTTTCGAAATCGGTGAAGTGGATAGGTTTGTTCAATCCCATCTGGATAGGGCCGATGAATTCTGTATCCGGGTCCATTGCCTGCAACAGTTTGTAACCGGCGTTTGCTGAACTTAGATTCGGGAAAATCAATGTATTTACGTCTTTACCTTTCAGGCGGGTAAACGGATATTTGGTATCACGCAATTCGCGGTTCATGGCAAAATTTACCTGCATTTCACCGTCGATAGCCAATTCCGGATATTCTTCCTGCATGTGAGCAACTGCTTCGTGCACTTTCACTGGGCTACCTGCGGTGTCAGCGCCGAAGTTAGAGTATGACAACATAGAGATAACCGGTGTGTGATTGAAGAAACGAACTGTTTTGTCGGACAGTTTGGCGATATCAATCAATGTTTCCGTATCGGGATGACGGTTAATCAATGTGTCTGTCAGGAAGTAAGTACCTTTCTTGGAGTTCAGGATATGCATGGTACCGAAGTGTTTGAAGCCCGGTTGGATGCCGATCACTTCTTTTGCCACTTTGATCGTATTGCTATATCTTGTATAAAGTCCGGTGATGAATGCGTCTGCATCCCCCGTTTCCACCATCATCATACCGAAGTAGTTGCGTTCGAACATCTTATCGTTGGCTTCTTCGTATGTAAATCCTTCGCGTGCACGTTTTTCTGCAAGGATGCGGGAGTAACGTTCGCGACGGTCTGATTCGTTCGGGTGGCGGAGATTCACGATTTCAATTCCTTCCAGGCTAAGATCCATTTCTTCTGCCAGTTTTCCGATAGCTTCGTCGTTTCCTAATAAGATAGGATGACAGATACCTTCGGCTTTTGCTTCAACGGCAGCTTTCAGCATATTCGGGTGGATACCTTCGGCAAATACGACACGTTGCGGTGAGCGGCGGGCAGTATCATACAGTTGGCGGGTCAGTTTGGATTCGTAACCCATCAATTCTCGCAGGTGAACACAGTAAGCGTCCCAGTCTTTGATTTCTGTGCGAGCCACTCCGCTTTCCATAGCAGCTTTTGCCACTGCGCATGAAACTTCAGTGATGAGGCGTGGATCTACCGGTTTCGGGATAAAGTATTCCGCACCGAAAGAAAGGTTGTTTACGTGGTAGGCTGCGTTGACTACATCAGGTACCGGCTGTTTTGCCAGGTTGGCAATAGCGTGTACGGCTGCAATCTTCATTTCTTCGTTGATTGCTTTTGCTTGAGTGTCCAAAGCACCGCGGAAGATATATGGGAAACCGATTACATTATTAATCTGGTTCGGATAGTCGGAACGTCCGGTAGCCATCAGTACGTCAGGACGTGCTGCCATTGCATCTTCGTAAGAGATTTCCGGTGTCGGGTTAGCCAATGCGAATACGATGGGCATCGGAGCCATGCTGCGTACCATATCTTGGCTCAACACATTTCCTTTTGACAGGCCGAGGAATACATCCGCGCCTTTGATTGCTTCTTCCAGCGTGTGGATATCTGTGCGGTCGGTTGCAAAATATCTTTTCTGTTCGTTCAGATCGGTACGTGTCTTGCTAATAACACCTTTGCTATCCAGCATGACAATATTTTCGAGGCGCGCGCCCAAAGATACATATAATTTAGTACAAGATACTGCGGATGCACCGGCACCGTTCACGACGATTTTTACATCCTCGATTTTCTTTCCTGCCACTTGCAGGGCATTTACCAAACCGGCGCTGGAGATAATAGCAGTACCGTGCTGGTCGTCGTGCATTACAGGAATGTCCAATTCTTCTTTCAGGCGACGTTCGATTTCAAAACATTCGGGCGCCTTGATGTCTTCCAGATTGATCCCTCCAAAGGTAGGAGCGATTGCTTTCACTGCCGCAATGAATTTCTCCGGATCTTTCTCATCTACTTCGATGTCGAAAACGTCGATACCGGCATAGATTTTGAAAAGCAGTCCTTTACCTTCCATTACAGGTTTGCCGCTCAAGGCGCCTATATCGCCCAGTCCGAGTACGGCTGTACCGTTAGAAATAACAGCTACAAGATTTCCTTTAGCTGTATACTTGTATGCATCCTGCGGGTTCTTCTCAATTTCAAGACATGGTTCGGCTACACCGGGGGAATATGCGAGTGATAAGTCGGTTTGTGTACTATAAGGTTTGGTAGGCACTACCTCAATCTTGCCAGGTTTGCCCTGTGAATGATAGAGCAAAGCGGCTTCTTTCGTTATTTTAGCCATGGTATTTATGTAATTTGTTAATAAGTTATCAATTGCCCGCAAATGTAGGAATAAAAGTTAGAAATTGTAGCTGTTGATTGGTAATTTCTATTAATTTTATAGCAAAATGGCTGAATTTATGATATGATATACATAGGTTATGCGTTTATATCCTATTCTTTTTTAAAAGCTTAGATATTGATTTATTGAAATTTTAACAAGCGCTTTGCTTGTCGGCTTTAGTTATTTCGTTATTTTTGAGTCCATATATGATTTAACTTTATTTGATAATGATTACCACCCAACAACTTCAACTATTGAAGGAAGGAAATAAAAATGCTTTTGAAGCGTTGTATCGTGCATACAATGCTCGCATTTACAGTTTTGTCCTTTCTATGGTAGGCAATGCTGGGGTGGCAAAGGACATTACACAGGATATTTTTCTCCAAATCTGGGAGAAGCGGCTCAATATTGATTTGGATGGAAATTTTGGCGGGTATCTTTTTAAAATATCCCGAAATATGGTGTATCATTACGTGAGGCGCGAACTCCTGCTTCAAAATTATGTGGATAAATTATCGAATGAATCGGCTGACGAATCTGTAGAGATAGATGAAGAGTTGGATTATTTATTTTTAGAAGAATATATCCTGAAACTTTTGGAAGAACTGCCTCCTGCCCGTCGGGAAGTTTTTATGCTCTACTGGAAATCCGGGCTGAACTATCGTGAGATAGCTGAACAGTTGGATATATCCGAAAAGACCGTTGCTACACAGGTACATCGTTCTTTGGATTTCCTGCGTGACAAACTGGGGACGATTGCCTTTTCTGTTTCTCTCTTCCTGCACCATATCTAATGCTTAACCTTTAATAAAAGTTAATATCTAACTTATCTTCATTTTCTTGTAGTCCTTTTCTGTCTCTCAAGGCTAGTATATATAGAACAGGAAAATTATGGAGCAACACGATTACATAGTACTATTGGAAAAATTCTTCAAGCAGGAGGCCTCTCCTGAAGAAAGAAGGATACTTATTGAATGGATTCGCAAACCGGGAATTCGTGATGAGTTTAATTCGCTTTGCGAGCAGATGTGGAAAGAAGCAGCTGTCGAAATAGATAAGACAGTGGAAGAAGAAATGTGGAATCATCTGCAGCGGCATTTGGATGAACCCAAAATTCTGTATCCGAAGAAGCGGCGTTGGCAACCTATTATATATAAGGTGGCGGCCACTATATTATTACCGGTTTGTTTGGGGCTGGCCACTTATTTCGGAGTAGGACATATAAATAAGGTATCACAGGATCCTTTCATGGTTGCAGTAGATTACGGGCAGAAAGCGAACCTGACTTTACCTGATGGAACGAAAGTCTGGTTGAATTCGGCTACTCATCTTTCTTATGATGCGGAGTATAACAAATCCGACCGAAAGATTTATTTAGACGGAGAAGCCTATTTTGAGGTGGCAAAGAACAAAGACAAGCGCTTTATCGTCTGTTGCAATGATTTGGAGATAGAAGCGTTGGGAACAACCTTTGATGTGAAGGGATATGGGGACGATCTTTCCGTCACGACACTGCTGGCGGAAGGAAGTGTCAGGGTTTCTAATAAAACGAATGCCACCTTGTTGAAACCCGGCGAAAAGGTAGAGTATCATAAGAACAAGCAGACATTTACTAAATCGCCTATCTCGGATCTGCGGGAAATCGACTTTTGGCGGAACAATATGTTGATTTTTAATTCAGCGCCTTTAGCAGAGATCGCGACCACGTTGGAGCGGATGTACGGAGTGAAAGTCGTGTTTGACTCGGAGAAGCTGAAGAATGTGCCGTTTTCCGGAACCATCCGGAACAGCAGTTTGCATAATGTATTTTACATTATAAGCCTTACTTATCCTTTGACCTATGAGTTAGAAGGAGATACGGTGAGAATTGGAAGTAGTATTAACTAAAAAAGACGATTTATGGAAGACACCTCATAATAAAACAAAGAGGGTAGAATTATGTAGCAGCATAATTCCACCCTGAAATAAAATACGGTTTATACATGATAGTAAAAAAGAAATTTTTCCTTATGCGGATAAGGGAAAGGGAATCCTTTTTGTTTCATGATTTCACAAAGATAATAAAAAGTCTAATTTTCAGACTTATATTTTAAAGAATTTAAAGCTAATTACTAATGAGAAAACAATTACATATCATATTCAGGCTTGTTATGTTCTGTTGTATCTTGTTGTTTGTGTCTCAAGAGGTAAGTGCGCAGATCACTTTCTCTGTAAAAAATCAGACAATACGCCAGACGATACGAGTGATTGAGAAGAAGGCTGATTACAGCTTCTTTTATACGGATAAGCTTCCCGGATTAGATCAAAAGATTTCATTGAAAGTGGACAATGAAAGCATCGATTCGGTTTTAGAAAAAGTTTTCAAAGGGTCACCTATTAGTTATAAGATAGAATCGGGCAAGCAAGTAGTGCTTACCCTGAAAACCGAACAAAACACCTCCCAGAAAGGAGATAAGAAAACAATAACCGGTGTTGTAGCCGATCGGAGGGGGGAACCTTTGATTGGTGTTACCGTGAGAGTGGAAGGGGAGAATATTGGGACCGCTACTGACATCGACGGACGTTTCTCTTTGGAAGCTCCCATAGGGGCAAAAATCAGTTTCTCCTATATCGGTTACGTTTCCCAGTCTCACACGGTCAATAAACAGAGCATATATAATGTGTCTTTGAGTGAAGATTCGCAAGTGCTGGAAGAAGTTGTCGTGGTGGGATACGGTTCTATGAAACGGAAAGATATTACGACGGCAGTATCAGTGGTTTCTACGGCAGATATTGAAGAACGTCCGATCATGACAGCTGCACAAGCCATTCAGGGAAAAGCAGCCGGTATTCAAGTCGTGCAGCCATCGGGTATGCCGGGTTCCGGGGTAACCATCCGGGTGAGAGGTGCTACTTCGGTGCAGGCATCTAATGAGCCGTTGTATGTGGTAGATGGTTTGCCGTCGGATGATATTTCGAATATCAGTCCGAATGATATTGAAAGTATGCAAATCCTGAAAGATGCTTCATCTGCAGCTATTTATGGAGCACGTGCGGCAAACGGAGTGGTGTTGATTACGACCAAGAGAGGAAAGATCGGTGCGCCACAGGTGAAAATGAGTGCTTATGTGGGTTTTTCTAAATTAGGGAAGAAGATAGATGCCTTGAATACAGAGCAATATAAAGACTTGATGAAAGACTTGAAAGCTGTTTCGGACGTTGCTCCCAATATCCCTGAAAATGAAACACGCTATGTGGATTGGACTGATTTATTCTTCGGTACGGGCGTTAATCAGAACTATCAATTATCCGTGGCAAATGGAACCGAAAAATTACAATATTTTGTATCCGGAGGTTATTCCGACGAACAAGGTATTGTGGAGAAAGCACATTTTAACCGGTATAATTTTCGTGCGAATTTGGATAGTGAGCAGACAAAATGGTTAAAGATGGCACTTAACTTTGCATATTCGCATACAGGAGGACAGTGGGTGAACGAAAGCCGCAGTTCTTTGCGTGCCGGTTCCATCTTGTCCGTAGTGAATACTCCTCCGTTTATGCAGAAGTGGAACCCGTATGATCCGAATGAATACGACGAACAGGCTTATGGTGCACGTATTCTGAATCCGCTGGCTGCCAATGCTGCAGACAGTAACACAAATACAGATCATATTAATGGTTCACTTGGCTTTACGGTTGACATATACAAAGGTCTGAAATTCAAAACCACTTTTGGCATTGAACTGACTAATGAACACTGGGATTATTATCTGGACCCGATTTCAACTTCGGACGGACGCGGTACAAAAGGACGTGTGGAAGAGAGTTTCTCACGAAATTTCGAATGGCTTTTTGAGAATTTGCTAACCTATGATTGTTCCTTCAACAAGCATAACTTTTCACTCTTGGGAGGAGCCACCCAACAGCGTGCGCAATATAACGCATCCTGGATGGCTGGTTTTGATCTGGCAGAGTCCTATCCCGATATTCATTCTATCAGTGCCGCCAATCAGTTGGATAAGGACGCTTGCGGTTCTTCTGCCTCCGCATGGACGCTGGCCTCTTTTTTGGGTCGTATAGCCTACAATTATGACAGCCGTTATTTGCTGACGGTCAACTTCCGTGCCGACGGTTCTTCCCGTTTTGCTCCGGGACACCGTTGGGGTACTTTTCCTTCTGTTTCGGCAGGTTGGAGAATTTCAAGCGAAAAGTTTATGCAACCTTTGCAAGACATCGTAACCGATTTGAAGCTACGCGCCGGATGGGGGATGAACGGTAACCAGGGCGGTTTTGGAAACTACGCTTACATGGCTTCCATGAGTGTTAGTAAACTACCGGTTTCAGAAGGTAATTTATATCCGGGACTTGCCATAAGACCCGGTTCGGCAGCCAATAAAGAACTGACTTGGGAGAAAACAAGCCAGTGGAATCTGGGTCTCGACCTGACAATGTTTGATTCTCGTTTATCCTTCTCGGTGGACGCTTATTACAAAAAAACAACCGACTTATTACTGACAGTCAGCCTACCGGAGAATGTAGTGCCAAGCAGTGTGACAAGAAACGATGGCGAAATGGTGAATAAAGGTATGGAGTTCACTGTCTCTTCCCAGAATTTTAAAGGTAACTTCCAGTGGAATACTGATTTCAATATCTCTTTCAACCGGAATAAGTTGACGAAGCTCGGCTTAAATAAAGTCTATTATTATGCTGAAATGTATGAATCCAAGGAGAAAGCTGTCATCCTGAAAGAAGGTCTTCCATTGGGAACATTCTTTGGATATATATCGGAAGGCGTCGATCCGGAAACTGGAAATATCATCTATCGTGACCTGAATGGTAACGGCTTTATCGATCCGGAAGATCGCACTACCTTGGGAAATGCCCAGCCTAAATTCATTTACGGTATGACGAATACATTCTCGTATGCCGGCTTCGACCTGTCTGTTTTCTTGCAGGGAAGTCAGGGCAATAAGATTTTTAATGCGTCACGCATCGATATGGAAGGTATGACTGACTTTAGAAACCAGTCGGTTCGTGTATTGGATCGTTGGAAACGACCGGGTATGATTACCAATGTCCCCCGCGTTGGTAATACAGAGAACAATCACAACTCCTCCCGTTTTGTAGAAGACGGATCTTATCTGCGCTTGAAAACAGTCACTTTATCCTATAATTTCCCTAAGAAATGGTTGAATAAAATACATTTGTCCAGGTTGCAGGCTTACGTCACCGGACAAAATCTTTTCACATTGACAAAATACAAGGGATACGATCCTGAAGTAAATGCTTTTGGCGGTGACTCCGTTGCTCAAGGAGTGGACTATGGTACTTATCCTCAATCGAGGGCGGTAATATTTGGTTTGAATGTTGAATTTTAATAGGTGCGAAAATGAAAAACATAATAAAGTTAGCTTATGTCGTACTCTGTGTCTTATTCGTTTCATGCAGTAATTTTCTGGATGAGAAACCGCAATCGGATTTTATGCAGGAGGGTACCGGAACGGAAGATCAGGAGTCTAAATACGGAAGTCTGGCAGATGCGCAAGCCGAGTTGCAAGGTGTGTATGAAAGCTTTAAGGCAGATATATTCCAGTCGGAAAATTATACCATCGGAGATGTTCAGTCCGATAATTGCTATATTGGTGGAGACGGTGTGGCCGAACAAGAATTTGATCTGTTGAAACTAACCTCTACCAATTATAAGGTAGAATTGGTCTGGTCACAGTATTATTCAATGGCGGGCACTGCAACCAGTGTGATTGAAAATACGAAAATGATGGATCCTGCCTCTACCGTAGCAGAAGAGCGTAATCGGGTTATCGCAGAAGCAAAATTCTTGCGGGCATGGGCCTATTTTGATATCGTCCGTTTATGGGGAGACGCTCCGATGGTGTTGGATTTGATTCCGACCATTACAGCCGAGAATCTGGATAAATGGTATCCGGTGATGTATCCGGAACGCTCTGTCGCAGATAAAATCTACGATCAGATACTGGATGATCTGAACGAAGAAAATACCATTCGTTATCTGGCAAGCAAAAATAAAGGAGTTTTCCAGGCCACCAAAGGCGCCGCTTATGCTTTGCGTGCCAAGGTGTTGGCAACCAGAGGAGAGAAATCAACACGCGACTATGCCAAAGTGGTTGAGGCTTGCGACAAAGTGATAGCAGAGGGTTATACGCTGGTCGGCAACTTTGATGAGTTGTGGCAACCTGACAAGAAATTCTCTTCAGAAAGTATCTTTGAAGTCTATTACACCTCCGATGCTCCCAACTGGGCTTATTGGGTGTTGCTGAAAGAAGACGACGGCTCGGTGACCTGGAGACGTTATTGTACGCCTACTCATGACTTGGTTGCTAAATTCGACAAGGAGAAAGATACTCGTTATGCATCCAGTATCCTTTGGAAATCGGTTCCTTATGACACCTATTGGCCGGCGGACAGTTATCCGTTGTCTTATAAGATTCGCGAGAAGACTTCCAACATTATTCTGATGCGATTGGCGGATATACTCCTGTTGAAAGCCGAAGCACTGGTAGAGTTAGACCGCACTCCGGAAGCGATTCGAATCGTAAACGGCATTAGAGAACGTGCGGGTTTTGCTCCCTCTTCTCTAGATGAGAATATGGGACAGGCTAGGGGCCGCTTGGCGGTAGAGAATGAACGTCAATTGGAGTTGTATATGGAAGGTCAGCGCTGGTTTGACCTGGTACGTAATAACCGTTTGCTGGAAGTGATGCAGAAACATAAAGACAAAGATGGCAGATTGCTGTTTGCAGGTTTGCAGGCTTTCCGGCAGTTGTGGCCGATTCCTCAAGGAGAGAAAGATAAAAATACCAATCTGACTCAAAATGAAGGTTATTAATGAAAAGAGGAACGTAAAACTTTAAAAGAAAAAATGATGAAACACAATAATCTGTTTTTATGGCTGCTGGGGCTAACCGTTTGCTGGCTGGCTTCATGTAGCGAAGAAGATGGTCGGGTGAAGTATCCATATTCATGTCCTGAACTATCAGGACTACAATTCTCGACTACCGATCAGACTCCTGCAGCTGATTCTCTTTATTTCTCTGTAAAAATTCACGATCCGGAGACTCCTTTGTCTACGTTGGAAGTGAAATTGATGGTAGGTGAAACCCTGGTAAGTTCGCAGTCGATCCGTACGAAAGGCACTGATGTGTCGATTGTTGAGAAAGGAATTTATATCCCGTTTGAGGCTGACTTGGAAGAGAACCAGGAAGCTAAAGTAGTATTGACTGCCATCAATGTGGAAGGTAGTGAAGTCTCTCAAACGTTTGATTTTCATATCGTCCGTCCACAGATTCCGGAAGTGCTCTATCTTCACTATAATGGTGAGGTGGTAGAAATGACCCGGAGCGCAGAGAATCCTTATCTGTATCTTACGGAAGTTTCCGGCTCGGAAGAGGGCTATCCGATGGAGCTGACTGGAAAAATCTCCACTACGGAATCATTGGACGATGCGGAATTGATTTGGGGAGCTGCTGAAAAGAGTAATACAGCTGTCCTTATTGAAGCGTCGGGACCCAGCTTTGCCTTTGATTACCGGGATTGGTTTGTTGAACAGATCACTTTCGACGTGATGACTTTTAAATTGGGTGTCGTCGGTTTCCAGAAGAACCTGAAAATTAAAGAAACCGAGTTGATAGCCAGTGAAGGACTTTTCCGTGCCCAGATTAGCTTTACTCAAGGTGAAGAATTTGAAATGAGTGGATTTGAAGATGTGGAACATGCTTACAACCGCGATTTCTTTAGTTATAATCCGGACAATGGTAAGTTTACCTTCCTGCGCAAATCAGGTACTTGGGAAATCTATTATTCTTCTAAATATAACTATATTTGGGTTGCCCGGATGGGCGATGTGGCACCTGCTTGCTTCTGGCTGGCTGGACATGGATTCACTAGTGCTCCTATCTGGAATACGGATTATGATACCAATGATGGCTGGAATATGGAAGATATATTGCAGTTAGGATATATTGTCCCGATTGGTGAACAGAAGTATCAGACTACCGTATATTTGAGTAATACTCATAAATGGGAGTCTTTCGAAATCGAAATTTACAGCGATTTGCAATGGAATAAAAATAAAGGTATGGAGTTGCAAGCAGGTTCGTTGTCCGGTGATACGGATGGAATTGAAATATCGGCTTCCAATGGAATAACGAGTGGCGACGGCTTCGTACCTGGCTATTACCGTCTGACTTTCGATACTTCGCAGGGAGTAGGCAAAGAAACATTGCACATCGAACGATTGAGTGATTAATGTCTGAAAGAGTGATATATAGAAAAATAGGAAAGCCTATGAGAAATATACTATATACGATAGGGGGAAGTCTGTGTCTCCTGTTGTTCATGACCGGCTGTAAATCGGCTGACGGGGCGAAAGCCCCCGTGTCATTGACTTGGGAGATGGGAGCTGCCGAAGTGCAGCCCGGCTACTATGAGAACTCATTTATTCTGAAGAATATATCAGATGCTCCTTTGGGAAAGGACTGGATCATCTATTATTCGCAGTTGCCTCGTGAGATTCTTCAAGACGAATCTGCATCGGTCAAGGTAGAGGTAGTAAATGCGAACTTCTTCCGGATGTATCCGGCGGAAAACTTCCAGCCATTGGCACCGGGAGACTCGCTGATTGTGACGTTCTGTTGTACCAACGGACTGAAAAAACTGTCACATGCTCCCGAAGGTACTTACTGGGTGAGTCAGGCAGGCGGCAAGCAAGGTACTCCCTTGCCTGTCGGGCTGACTATCTATCCGCTGCAAGGAATGGAGGCGGAAAGCTGGTATCCTGCACCTGATAAAATATATGCTTCAAACTTGGCGTTAGAGACTACTGGCAAGTTGCAACAAACTGATATTTTCCCGTCAGTAAAGGAAGCGTTTCCGGCTGTCGGTAAAGAAAACGTTACCATAGAAAATAAGGTGAAACTTACTTTTCATCCCGATTTTGCCAACGAAGCAGGATTGCTGAAAGAAAAGTTGGAAACACTCTATGGGTTGGAAGTCATTTCCGAAGCACCGGTAACGGTTCATCTGGATTATTTGCCGCAACAGGAGACGGCTGCGAATGACGAATACTATCGGATGGACACAGGAAATAGTCTGATCAATATTTCAGCTCCTACGTCACACGGCATTTTCAATGGCACGCAAACCTTGCTCTCTCTCTTGAAAGGACAAGAGAAACCGTTCCGTTTGGAAGCTGTATCTATCCGTGACTACCCCGACTTGCCATATCGCGGACAAATGTTGGATATTGCCAGAAACTTCACGACGGCAGACCAATTAAAGAAACTGATAGACGCTATCTCTTCTTATAAACTGAACGTGCTGCATTTCCACTTTTCGGATGATGAAGGCTGGCGTCTTCAGATTCCCGGTCTGGAAGAACTGACTTCGGTCGGTGCACGTCGAGGACACACCACGGATGAACTGGAATGTTTGTATCCGGGCTACGATGGCAACTATGATCCGTCTGCGCCTACCTCCGGCAACGGGTATTATACTCGTGAAGAGTTTATAGATTTATTGCGTTATGCAGCTCAAAGACATGTGCGTGTGATCCCGGAAATAGAGTCTCCGGGGCATGCACGGGCGGCAATTGTGTCCATGAAAGCACGTTATCATAAATATATAAACACCGATCCTGAAAAGGCCGTCGAATATTTGTTGAGTGACGCGCAAGATACTTCCCGCTATGTTTCCGCACAGTCTTATACGGATAACGTGATGAATGTGGCATTGCCCTCCACGTATCGGTTTATGGAAAAAGTGATTCGTGAGCTGATTGCTATGTATGAAGAAGCGGAGGTACCTTTGACTACCATTCACTTGGGAGGCGATGAAGTGCCTGATGGAGCTTGGATGGGTTCGCCTGTCTGTCGGGCATTTATGGATGAACATGGAATGACGAGTGCGCATGAACTGTCTGAATACTACATCACGAAGATGGCAGACTATCTGCAACAATATCATGTGCGGTTCAGTGGCTGGCAGGAAGCAGCGTTGGGACATTCGGAAGCTACCGACCGTCATTTGAACAGGCTTGCGGCAGGAATATATTGCTGGAATACTGTTCCCGAATGGGAAGCGGACGAAATACCTTATCAGGTAGCCAACAAAGGTTATCCGGTGATCCTCTGCAACGTGAACAACTTCTATCTGGATTTGGCCTATGATGCTCACCCCGATGAAAGAGGGCTCTCGTGGGCCGGATATGTGGATGAATCTAAAGGCTTTTCCATGCTTCCATATCACATCTATCGCTCTTCGCGTACTGATATGGCTGGTAATCCGGTCGATTTAGGTATTTCGGAAAGAGGAAAAACAGTTTTGACCGCATCCGGCAAGGAGCGTATCCAAGGAGTACAAGCGCAACTGTTTGCAGAAACGATCCGTGATTTCAAGTGGGTGGAATATTATACCTTTCCTAAAATCCTCGGACTGGTAGAACGCGGGTGGAATGCTTTTCCCGCTTGGAGTATGCTGGCAGGAGAGAAAGAACAGCTGGCTTTCAACAAAGCGCTGGCTCTGTTCTATTCGAAAGCGAGTGAGAAGGAAATGCCCCATTGGGCGTCCCGAAACATTAACTTCCGTTTGCCTCATCCCGGACTTTGCATCAAAGAAGGCAAGCTTTATGCCAACACCCCCATCCGGGGAGGGGAGATACGCTATACGACCGATGGAGCGGAACCAACTCGTGATTCAGCACTTTGGGAAGCTCCCATAACCTGTGATGCTTCGGTTGTGAAAGCTAAACTGTTTTATTTAAACAAAGAAAGTGTGACAAGCACTCTCAAAGTAAATTAATCCACAAAAAGTAGACAAGTTATGAACTATGATAAGATAAAAAAAGGCGGTATATTATTCCTGTTGGGAATAGGTGCGATCACATCATTGTCGTGCAATGACAATGATAATGGAGGGTATCCGGAACGGGTACCGACCCGCCTGTCGGTAATGCCTTTGCCGGAAAGAGTTGATTATAAAGAATCGGTGGTCACTCTTCCGCAGAATGTGACTGTTAGCCAGAATATTCCGGCTTCTACGTCACAACTGTTGAAATCCACGCTGGAAGAGAAACTGTCTCTTTCCGCGAGTGACGCTTCCAACGATCATGCCTTTATCCGGGTGAAACAAGAATCTGATCTGGCTAAAGAAGCCTATCGTCTGACCGTAACCAAAGAGGGAGCCTGCATCTATTATTCAACGGAAACCGGACTTCTTTGGGGAATCCAAACGTTGAGGCAAGCACTCGAACAAGCTAATTTCTTCACTTTGGGAAACTCGAAATATCTTCCGATGGTAGATATAAAGGATGCTCCCAAATACGACTGGCGCGGATTCCATATCGATGTGGTACGGCACATGTTTACGGTTGACTATCTGAAAAAGGTGATAGATTGTTTGTCTTTCTACAAAATAAACAAGCTCCACCTGCATTTGACCGACGATCAGGGCTGGCGTATCGAAGTGAAAAAATATCCTTTACTGACGCAGGAAGGAAGCTGGCGTGACTTCGACGAGTATGACAAGAGATGCGTAGAACTTTCCCAACAAGATTATAACTACGAGATAGATCCTCGTTTTGTGAGAAATGGTTCGCAATATGGTGGTCATTATACACAAGAAGAGATGAAAGGCTTGGTGAGTTACGCATTGGAAAGAGGTATTGATATTATTCCCGAAATAGATATGCCAGGGCATTTCTCGGCGGCTATCAAAGTGTATCCCGAACTGTCGTGTACGGGAGAAGCTGGTTGGGGAGAAGAATTTTCTTATCCTATTTGCCCTTCCCGCCCGGAAAACTATCAGTTTGTGCAATCTATCATTGATGAAATGGTCGAAATCTTCCCTTCGGAATATTTTCATATAGGGGCTGACGAGGTAGAAAAGGATAACTGGGAGCAGTGTGAAGTCTGTCAGCAGTTGATGCAACAGGAAGGTTATCAGAAAGTGGATGAATTGCAAAACCGCTTTGTGAAGATAATGACGAATTATGTGAAGGGTAAAGGTAAGAAAGTGATGGGATGGGACGATGCTTTTCTTGAGAAAGATCCACAAGACCTGATCTATACCTATTGGCGTGACTGGCTGCCCGACCAGCCGGGAAAGATTACCCAGAAAGGTTATCCGATTGTATTTATGGAGTGGTCTCGTTTCTATTTGAGCGCAACGCCTTCGGACGAAGGATTAAGCTCTTTGTATAACTTCGAGTTCGAACCCCAGTTTCCTAATATTGTGAAGCAGAATGTATTAGGCTTCCAAGCCTGTGTCTGGACGGAAATGATTCCTAATGAGCGGAAGTTCGGTCAGCATGTTTTCCCTTCTCTTCAGGCTTTTTCAGAATTGGCGTGGGGAAGTGACCGCAACTGGATTGATTTCACCAATCGCCTGAAATGGCATGTTAAATGGTTGAATGAGAATGGATTTTACTTCACCAAACCGGGATTTATTTAATCCCGGTATCATCAGAATGATATGAAATCAGAACGTTTACTTTCATTAGACGTGCTTCGGGGAATCACCATTGTCGGAATGATTTTGGTGAACAACCCCGGTACGTGGGAGTCTGTTTATGCGCCCTTGCGCCATGCCGAATGGAACGGACTGACACCGACAGACCTGGTCTTCCCATTCTTTATGTTTATCATGGGTGTTTCTATGAGCTTTGCTTTATCCAGGTTCGACCATCACTTCAGCCGTAGTTTTATCACCAAACTGGTGCGGCGCACAGTGATTTTATTCTTGTTGGGACTTTTTCTTTCCTGGTTTTCGTTGGTGTGTGCGGGGGTGGAACAGCCTTTCTCACAGATACGTATTCTAGGTGTGTTGCAACGACTGGCGTTAGCTTACTTCTTTGGTTCCTTGTTGATTATGAGTGTCCGGCGTCCGGCAAATCTGGCATGGATCTCCGCGATTATTCTGATAGGCTATGCTGTTCTATTGGCTTTGGGGCACGGCTTTGAACTATCCGAGCAGAATATTATTGCCGTTACAGACCGAACATTGTTCGGAGAAACTCATCTGTACCGGGAGTGGTTGCCGGACGGCGGACGTATCTTTTTCGATCCGGAAGGGCTGTTAAGTACCTTGCCGTGTATTGCGCAAGTGATAATAGGTTATTTCTGCGGAAATATCTTGCGGGAGAAGACAGAAATTCATCATCGGTTGTTACAGATATCCATACTTGGTATTGTTCTTTTATTTGCCGGATGGTTGCTTAGTTACGGTTGCCCGTTGAATAAAAAGGTATGGAGTCCGACTTTTGTCTTGGTAACCTGTGGTTTTGCTTCTTTATTTCTTGTGCTTCTCACCTGGCTTATTGATATTCGTAAAAAACAGAAATGGGCGTATCCTTTCCATGTTTTTGGCACGAATCCGTTGTTCATCTATGTGGTGGCCGGCGTGTTGGCTACTCTACTCGAGGTTATCACAGTTAGTGGAATTAGTCTGCAAGGGAGGATTTATGCCTCCATCCGGCTCATTCTTCCCGACGCTTATTTGGCCTCTCTGATTTACGGACTTCTGTTTATTGGATTCAATTATTTGATTGTGTGGGTCTTGTACAAAAAGCGGATCTTTATAAAGATATAATAAAGAACAGGTCTGAAAAAAGGATAGTTTACACCGGTGCTTTTCGAAAGTTGGTTTTCGTAATGAATCGGTATGAACTATCCTTTTTATGATGTAGTGCTATATAGTCAATAGGTGGATAGGTTATCTTTTATTTTTCTTTTCCGGACGGTGTATGCGTTGTCCGCCAAAATGTGTTTTTTACCTCTCTTGCCACGTCTCTCCAACTTGGTATGCTTTTCAATGAACGGCGAACCGGAAAATCATAAAGCAATAATAATAGGAAAAGGAAGATACAGGCATAAGCCACCCAGCCATAAATTTGTTTGATGCTTATTTCCATCATCTGACTGATAAACTCTTCCATATAATGCCCGAGGTTAAACGGATTGCTACTGAAAGACACATGATCGATGGCCGAACCGTAACGAGCCAGGTTATCCGGAACATAATAGGCCAATCCCTGTGCATAGACTGCACAACCCAACACACCGCCAACTACCATGTGCAGCATATTGAATACACTTAACCCCTGAAAGAAATGCTGGAACGTCATGGTTTCTTCCAGACACACCATGAAAGTGGCACTTAAAACAGCATAGGCAAATCCCCTGCATACCGTTGGCAGGTAGAGTTGTGAAATATGTATATCAGTAGATAGAGTCAGGTAAAAACCGATCAGATAACCGATCAGCCCAACGAAGCCGACAATAATCAAGCGCACATAGTTGTATTGTTTGATGTGCATCCACCAATAAGAGAATACACAACCACAAACGATACCGATAATGGCAAACCAGTCGAGTTGTGAACTGACCAGTTCTTCATATTTCATCACTTCTTCGTAGAAGACTTCTTCTAATACATGCTCGGTTGCAAGAAACGCTTCCACTAATGTGACTAGTCCTAATAAGGACCAAAAGTGGCGATAAGTCCACATCTTCGGTTCGAGAAAAGGATGGCGGATTGTCATCATACGCCAAATGCAGATACCCAAAGTGATGAAAATCACGATAGTCAGTTGGCGGATTACCGGGCTGTTCCACCAGTCATACCAGTCTCCGTAGTTGAAGAGGAAGGCGATTTCCGCTAATAAGGCGGCCCAGAGCACTCCACCCAGCCAGTCGATACCGAACAGGGGAAATTTACGCATGAACCTGAAATGTTTCACACAGGTAAACTGAATCAGCAGGACGATCAGCATTAATCCGGCGATGAACAGATTCATATATGTCCAGTGGTAGTGATACATTAAATAAGTCGTAATCAGGTCGGACAGTTGAATACTTCCCAGAATTACAATATGAAGCCAGGGAAAGAAAACCGTGAAATCCCGTTTAGGGGTCATCCATAACTGAATGTTGGACATACATTCAAAAGTTCCCTGTATTTTGCACATTCCTTCGATGAAACAGATCAGCCACAACAGTGGGAGGAAGGTGATATGTGGAGCTATCAAGTTACAGAGTAAGACTCCCAATGCTGCCGACGTGAGTAGGGTTTTATTGGTAAAACGAAACTTCATGCGAAACAATAACGGGAAATAGATCGCCATACCTGCCAGATTAGCGTACATGCACATTAAAATATCCTCACGCATCAGTGCCATGCTGCCGATCATCTGATTCAATGCACCCAGATAGACACCGCCCGATAACTGGAAGGTGACGGCAATGAAAAGATAAATCCACGGCTGCATCCTCCGCGGTACGAAGCTGCGGAACATTGGCATAACGAAAGGACCGTTCAGAACAGGAGCGCTCATAAAAATTAAAGATTAGAAATTAAAAATTAAAGCAATTGATAATTAAAACGATAAAGGGTTGAAGCGGTTAGTACTTCACCTCACATTCTACGTTGAAGCCTGCACGCATACGTTTCAAATCTTCCGGTTTGTTTCCTTTCAGACTGATACGTACGGGAATACGTTGCTCCACTTTGACGAAATTACCGGTGGCGTTATCTTGTGGAATCATAGAGAAAGCTGCTCCTGTTGCGTCGGAAATAGATTCTACTACTCCTTTGAATGTTATGTTTGGCACAGCATCCGCTGTAATTTCCACTTCTGCGCCTTCCTTGATATTCGGAAGCTGGGTTTCGCGATAATTGGCGATTACCCACAGGTCGCTGCTGTCTACGATGTCGACCATTGTTTGTCCCGGCTGTACCAGCTGGCCTTCCAAAATTTCTTTCTTTCCTGTGGTACCGTCACATGGAGCAATGATGATTGTATAAGAAAGATTCAGACGGGCAAGCTCTAATGCAGCTTCTGCCAGGCGGACACCTGCCTCATTTTGTCCTAAACGATGGGTTTGCTCGCTTTTCACTAAAGATGTAGACAATTTAGCTCGTGACACCTGTTCATAACGGGCTTTGGCAGCTTCGTAAGCTGTATGCACGTTGTCATATTGTTGTTTTGTCACTGCATCTTCCTGCAATAATTTTTCGAAACGATTCAGTTCGCGTCTTGCATTTTCCATTTGTACACGCACTTCCTCAATGCTTGCGTCGCTCACGCTCAAGTTGTTTTGAGTAGTGGCGATGCCGACGGTAGTGGCTTGCCGTCCTGCGGTAGCATTAGCTAAATCAGCTTCTGCCTGTGCCACACGGAGGCGGAATTCAGTATCTTCGATGATAAGGAGCGTGTCGCCTTTGTGTACTTGCTGATACTCGTCGAAACAGATTTTTTTGATGAACCCCGGAACACGAGTGTTGATTGGCGTGATATGTTGTCTCACCTGCGCATTATCAGTATATTCAATGTTTCCAAGGTGAATGAACCGGGAACAAACATAGGTGATACCACCGATAAGAAGACAGATTATCACAATATTATATATAATCTTCTGGGTTTTTCTAGCTATCATAATCATTTATATTTTAAACAGTAAGTAATTTCATTCTCTTAATTTACAATCCAAATTGTCTAATCGTAAAATCTATAGGGTATGTGTGATATATTTCATTTTATAGTAACTATATATCAAGTTGATGCGTGCATTGACCAGACCGAGGTCGGCGCTTAGTTTCATGTTGCTGGCGTCGAGCATATCGGTGAGCAGAGCGAGATCATTTTTATAGCGGTTGCTGATAACATTATAATTTTGGTCGGCGAGTTCTACGCTTTTCTCCTGCGTACGTAAGTCAGTAAAAGAAGTGAGGAAGTTGACATAATTTGCCTGAACTCCGTTTTCTATTTGTTCCTGTGCCAATGAATATTCTTCCTGTGCTCTGCGTGCGTTCAATTTTGCCTGACGTACTTTTTTGTTATTTTTGAATAAAGAAGAAAGGTTGTATTTTATGCCGACACCCACATACCAGTAATTGAAGTTGTTATCTAGTACCGGGACTTCAATCGTGATAGGACCGTCCAAATGCTCTCCGGCTACAAGAGCAATTTTGGGAAGCAGTTCCGAACGTTCCAGTTTTACTTTCTGCTCGCTCATTTGTACAGACAGCTGGGCTTGTTGCAGGCCGACATTACTTTGGGCCGCCATCATTTGCCAGTCGTTTTCTGCCAGTGCTTTTACTTCCTCATCCAACAAGGTAGGATCAGGGACGATTTCTGTTCCGGCAGGCAGGTGTAGCGTAGTCACCAGTTGGTGATTCATAATTTTGCAGGCATCCTGCACCTTTGCCAGTTGCAGTTTAAGCGTCTCTTTCTGCAGTTCATAACGGGTGATATCATTCTTTAAAGCTGTTCCCTGCGTACGGCGTGATTCCATGTTGCGGATCACCTGTTCCGTCAGGTCCAGATTTTTTTGTAACACTTGCAACTGGTTATTCAATTTATATAAATCCAGATAATAGCCGGTCAGAAGAAAACGGATCTCCTGACGGTTCTTTTGCCAGTCCAATGCAGCCATTTGTTGCCCGAGTTCTGCCAGAGTAATGCTGCTGTTGATGGCTCCACCGGCATAAATCACTTGCTGTGCCTCCAAAGCAAAGTTATTGCCGAAGTGCGGCATAGGAATGTTTTGCCCGTTTTTGAAATCACGGTCCCACAAATATCCGTCACCCAGGTAACTGAATGAAAGTGAAGCCCCTATGTCCGGTAAACGTTGTGACTTGGCAGCTTTCAAAGCTTCTTTGGCTGCCTCTTCCCCCGTTTTATACGTTTGAATACTCTGACTGTTCTCGTCTGCCAGACGGAACATTTCGTTAATGCCCAAAACTCTCTTGTCAAGCGTCTGGGCAAACAGTCTTTGGCTACAAAGTACGGCGTATAGCAGCACTATGAGCCATCTTTTTTTGCTCATAAAGTGAAAAGAAATTTAATTAATAGTAGAAGTTTGAATTTTCTATGGTAAATTCTCTGTAGTGAAGACCGAATTATCAAATTTGCACTTCCACACCCCAACCGTGAAAGTCATGCATTTTGTTCTTGTAACGAATGTCGATTTGATAATATCTTAGTTTCATCTTAATACCTGTTTTCTATTTTGGATTTGCGAAATTATGAAAAAAAACAGGTAAGTTGTAACCTTATAGATGTCTAAATATAATGTTTTTTAACGATTATCGCATGGTATGTTGGGTAGAGGAAAGTAGTCTCATCCCATGAACGTAAGTTCATATATGCATGCCCTGCTATTCATGATTGTCAAGGTTATGGAACTTTAATACAAAGAAAAGAGAGGGTTGTTCTGAAAAGAGCCGGTTTTGTTCTGATTAAGTCTACTGGTAAGCCATAGAAAACGTGTACCTTTGCCCCCGAATTTAAATGATTGATTATGAATGTTATAGTAAATAATATGAATACAATGATAAAACAGGAGAACTCAAAGATGTTTTTGCTGATTTTGCTTGGTATGTTGTCAGCGTTCGGACCTTTTGTTACGGATATGTATTTGCCTAGTCTGCCAGCAATGACAGACTATTTTTCTACCCGTTCGTCTATGGTACAATTAGGGCTTACTACGAGCATGATCGGGCTGGCATTGGGACAAATCTTTTTCGGACCCTTAAGTGATAAATACGGCCGACGTCCGTTGTTGCTCGTTTCGATGATACTATTTATCATTTCCACAGTGTTCTGTCTTTTTGCCCCGGACATTTATTCGTTTATAACGTTGAGGTTGGTGCAGGGAATCGGAGGAGCAGGCGGTATCGTTATTTCCCGTTCGGTGGCTACTGATAAGTTTTCGGGGAAGGAGTTGGCCAAGATGCTGGCGGTGATTGGCGCGATTAATGGTGTGGCTCCTGTTGCGGCTCCGGTAGTCGGAGGGTTGGTGACCGGGACTATCGGATGGAAAGGAATTTTTGTGATTTTGCTGTTTATTGGAGTACTCTTGTGGATAGGCTGTATCCGTTTTAAAGAATCGCTCCCTGTGGAGCAACGCTCGAAGACAGGTGTCGTTTCCACTTTCCGTAGTTTCGGTGTGATCGTTCATAACCGCCGTTATATGCTCTATGTCCTGCAACTGGCGTTTGCGCAAGGCATCCTGTTTGCTTACATTGCTTCTTCTCCCTTCATCGTGCAGCAACATTACGGATTTTCTCCGTTGGCTTTTAGTGTTTGTTTTGCAGTGAATGCAGTAGCTATCGGAGTAGCGGCAGCTCTTTCCGTAAAATTCCGTCGCACGGAAAACGGGACACTGATCGGTTGTGTAGGAATGTTGTGCTTGTCGCTTTGCCTGATGGGAGCCTTGTATAGCGGTTGCAGCTTCTGGACGTATGAATTACTGATGTTCGCATTGCTCTTTATGATGGGACTGACCTTTACTTCTTCCACCACCTTAGCCATGGACAGCGAACGGCGATATGCCGGAGCAGCTTCCGCCCTGTTGGGTGCCCTCTGTTTCGCTTCCGGAGGCATTGTTTCTCCATTGGTTGGTATAGGAAATATCCTTGTATCTACCGGAATAACGTTTGTTGTCTGTGCCATCTGTTCCCTGCTTTGTGCACTTTGGGCGATGAGGCGGATGGCGACGAAAGTGGCGGTATATACTGTGATGAAAGACTAATTTAGAAGGTCTGCCAATGTTCCGGTTAGGGTGTTTCTGATAGGAGGAACTTGGAGAGAATATATCTATAGTTGTCTGGGATATTTTATCATTCAATTAACTTCTCTCGGTAAAAGCGGGCATCTTCCAACAAAAAGCCATTCAACTCGTCGTTTCCGCAATTGAATGGCTTTATATTCTCTGTGTCTTCTGGAGTAACGTCCAACTGGATAAATATAAGTTTGCACTCGTGACAAAGTTGTGGTATGACGGAAAAGGCAGGCAAATTTATCGGATAGTGCATCCGTAATGCTTCAATTATCATTATATTTGCCACTCTATTACCAAGAAAGGTCTCTTTGCTTTGAGGCAATCGGCTGAATGATGCTTGGGTAGGAATAACCTATAGTGTCTTTAATCTAAAACGAAAAATAATAAATGGAAATTCAAAATAGTATATTTAACTACGCTGCTTTGCTTAAACAAGTCAAAGCACGGGTGGCACTCGCACAGAAAAAAGCGATTTATTCCGCTAATGAAGAAATGCTTTCTATGTATTGGGACATCGGCAAACTTCTTTGTGAAAGCCAGAAGCAGATAGGATGGGGGAACAATGCACTTGAACAGCTTGCCAATGACCTGAAGAATGATTATCCGAAAGTGAAGGGCTTTTCAAAAAGAAATTGTCAGGTGATGATTCAATTCTATAATGAATATAATCAGCAACTTACAAATGCGCAACCAGCGGTTGCGCATTTGCAGGAAGCTTCCATAGTATTGCCGATAAAACAGTTAAGCTGGTCACACAACATCACTTTAATACAACGAGTAAAAGACCTGAAAGCCCGCTATTGGTACATGATTCAATGTTTGAAGAGTGGATGGAGTCGTAATTTCTTAATTGAAGCTATCAATCAGGACTACTACCATACTTACGGAGCATTGGCAAACAATTTCGATACCACTCTCCCGGAAATACAAGCCAAGCAGGTAAAAGAAACCTTAAAAGACCCCTATATTTTTGATATGCTGACTTTCACTGACGAATATAACGAAAGAGATGTAGAGTTAGGGTTGGTTAAGCATATTGAAAAGTTCCTTCTCGAAATGGGAGCAGGCTTCGCCTTCATGGGCAGACAGTATCATATTGAAGTGTCCGGCAATGATTTCTATATTGACATCTTGATGTATAATGTGTTTATGCACAGGTATTTAGTCGTGGAGTTGAAAAAGGGGGACTTCCAACCCGAATATATCGGTAAACTGAATTTCTATTGTTCTGCAGTAGATGATATTCTTTGCCGGGAAGGTGATAATCAGACGATTGGTTTGCTTCTTTGTCAGAACAAAGATCGCATCATGGCTGAATATGCTTTACGTGATGTGCGCAAACCAATAGGTATTTCCGATTATGAGTTAGGTAAATCAATCCCTCACGATATAAAATCCGGACTGCCTTCCATCGAAGAACTGGAAAGCAAACTTTATCAGGGATTACAAGACAATGAAAGTGCAGAATAATTTAGGCGGAGTGGTGTATAGGTGGAAAAAATACACCATGCTCGCCCGTCTGTGCTATTTTTGTTATTAGATAGAATATTTGCTCTGATACTCCTTTGGCGACATCCCCTCATGTCGTTTGAAATACCTGCCTAGATACGACTGATCGGGAAAACCGAGTCGGTCGGCTATTTCCTGAATCGTCAGTCCGGTGGATTGAAGCAGCACTTTTATCTCCAGGATGGCGAAGTCGTCGATAATCTTTTTGGCGGCGTCGCCCGTCACGCTCTTGCAGATACCTGTCAGATATTTGGTGGAGATACAGAGCTTGTTGGCGTAGAAGGTTACTTCCCTTTCAGCGATGCAGTTTTCGTGCACCAGTGCGATGAAATTCTTGAAGATTTCATCCTGCCGGCTTCCTCCTTCTATTTCCTGCCGGTCGAAGTAGCGGTAACACTTATCATAAATATCCAGCATAAACGACTGGAGATGATTTTTGGCGATTTGGTTGCGGAAACGGTTTTCACGATCGTTGTATATAGCTGTCGTGGCACGTATTAGCCCGTTGATTGCTCCTGTGTTTTCATCCTTGAGTGTATAGCACGGTTTTTCTTTGATGAACCGGAAGAAGATCGGCTCGAAACGGAGGCAGGCTTCGCGAAACATTTCTTTGGGGAATCCGAAGAAAGAAGCTGTGAAATCACTGCTGCTGCCGTTGACACGGATAATCGTTCCCGGCAAGAGCACGATTTGAGTATTTTCGACAATTTCATAGTCTTTCAAGTCAATCGTGACGTGTGCCCATCCGCTTCGGCAAAAATAGATGGCGCCCCCTTCCAGTTTCCACAGGCGTTGCATAATTGGAGACAGGTTTTCGTCCATTCCGGCAACAAACGGTTCACGAAGTATGGCTAGGTTAGAGTTTTTTGATTCCATTGTTATTCTTATTTTGGGTGCAAAAATAGGACTTTTTCACTAAATATCGGTTTTAATGTTCCTAAAATGAACAAAACTGAAGATACTAAGTCCAGTTTTCTATGAAGAAAACAGTCTACCTTTGCCGCATTTAAAAATATTTAATAGGTAACAGAAATGATTAAAAAGGTATGTAAAATGAAGCAGGGATTATTGTTGCTCTGCTGTATGGTTGCTGCGACAGGCTGTAAACAGGCTCCCCCGGCACAAATGGAAACAGAATATGAAGTGATGACCGTTGTTCCGGCCGACCGGATGATTTCAAGCACTTACTCGGCAACCATCCGCGGGCGTCAGGATATTGATATTTATCCCCAGGTGAGTGGTACGCTGACTAAAGTTTGTGTGACGGAAGGTCAACGCGTGAAGAACGGACAGACGTTGTTTATCATCGATCAGGTGCCGTATGAAGCTGCTTTGCAAACGGCAGTGGCAAACGTTGAATCGGCAAAAGCCTCTCTGGCTACGGCACAACTGACGTATGACAGCAAAGAGGAACTGTATAAAGCGAACGTAGTTTCCTCTTTCGATTTGAGTACGGCGAAAAACTCCCTACTGGCTGCCAAGGCACAGCTGGCGCAGACAAAAGCGCAGGAAGTAAGTGCCCGTAACAATCTTTCTTATACGGTTGTGAAGAGTCCGGCAGATGGAGTGGTGGGTACATTGCCTTACCGTGTAGGAGCTTTGGTAAGTTCCGCTCTTGCCCAACCGCTGACGACGGTTTCCGACAATTCGGATATGTATGTTTATTTCTCCATGACGGAAAATCAGTTGCTGGGACTCATCCGCCAATACGGTTCCAAAGAAGAGGCGCTGAAAAATATGCCTGCCATCGATCTGCAACTCAACGACAAATCGACTTATCCCGAGCAAGGACAGATCGAGTCGATTAGTGGAGTGATCGATCGTTCGACGGGTACGGTCAGTCTGCGTGCTGTTTTTCCGAATAAGGAAGGATTGTTGCATAGCGGTGGTGCGGGTAATGTGATTGTTCCTGTGCGGAAAACGGGAGCGTTGATCATTCCGCAGGCTGCCACTTTCGAAATACAGGATAAGAGATATGTGTATAAAGTAGTGGACGGTAAAGCTCAATCAAGCCCGGTACAGGTGACTCGCGTCGATGGCGGTCGGGAATTTATTGTAGATGAAGGGCTGGCACCGGGAGATGTGATTGTGGCCGAAGGCGTAGGATTGCTTCGTGAAGGTACTCCCGTTAAGGCGAAGGCCGCTCAACCCCAGTCGGCAGAGACAGCCATGACGTCTCCGGCAACAACTACTGAAAATTAAACCAAGGAGGAATCATTCATGAATTTAAGAACCTTTATAGAACGCCCCGTATTATCGGCAGTCATCTCTATTACGATTGTCGTAGTGGGTATCATCGGGCTGTTCAGTCTGCCTGTTGAGCAGTACCCCGATATTGCTCCGCCTACCATTATGGTGAGTACCACCTATTATGGTGCCAGTGCGGAGACGTTGCAGAAGAGTGTAATCGCGCCTTTGGAAGAGGCGATCAATGGGGTGGAGGACATGACCTACATGACTTCTTCCGCCACCAATGCCGGTTCGGTGAGCATCACCGTCTATTTTAAGCAGGGCACTGACCCTGATATGGCGGCTGTCAACGTGCAAAACCGTGTGTCGCGTGCTACAGGACAGCTTCCGGCGGAAGTCACCCAGGTCGGTGTGACCACTTCCAAGCGGCAGACGAGTATCTTGCAGATGTTCTCCTTGTCCAGCCCGGACGAGAGTTATGACGAGAATTTCTTGTCCAATTATATCAGCATCAACCTGAAACCACAGATTCTTCGTATTTCCGGTGTGGGTGATATGATGATTATGGGTGGTGAATATAGTATGCGTGTCTGGATGAAGCCGGATGTGATGGCACAGTACAAACTGATTCCGTCTGACATCACCGGTGTGCTTGCCGAGCAGAATATCGAATCGGCAACCGGTTCGTTTGGTGAGAACTCGAATGAAACGTACCAATATACAATGAAGTACAAGGGACGTCTGATCACCCCCGAAGAATTTGGTGACATCGTCATCCGTTCTACCGATAATGGCGAGGTGTTGAAACTGAAAGATATTGCCGACATACAACTAGGACAGGACAGCTACGCTTATCACGGCGGTATGGACGGTCATCCAGGTATATCTTGTATGGTGTTCCAGACGGCAGGTTCCAATGCGACGGAAGTAAACCGGAACATCGACAAATTCCTCGATGAGGCACGCAAGGATCTTCCGAAAGGAGTGGAGCTGACACAGATGATGAGCTCCAACGACTTCCTGTTCGCTTCCATTCATGAGGTGGTGAAGACGTTGATCGAGGCAATTATCCTCGTTATCCTCGTGGTGTACGTTTTCTTGCAGGACTTCCGTTCCACATTGATTCCTTTGGTCGGAATCGTTGTGTCACTGGTAGGTACGTTCGCTTTCATGGCGATAGCGGGATTCAGTATCAACCTGTTGACACTGTTTGCGCTCGTGCTTGTGATCGGTACGGTGGTGGATGATGCCATTATTGTCGTCGAGGCGGTGCAGGCACGGTTCGATGTGGGCTACAGGTCGTCGTATATGGCAAGTATCGACGCGATGAAAGGTATCAGTAATGCTGTTATCACTTCTTCACTGGTGTTTATGGCGGTATTTATTCCGGTGTCCTTTATGGGCGGCACTTCCGGTACGTTCTATACACAGTTCGGGTTGACGATGGCGGTTGCGGTAGGCATCTCGGCCATCAACGCGTTGACTTTGAGTCCGGCTTTGTGCGCATTGCTGCTGAAACCTTACATCAATGAAGACGGAACGCAGAAGAACAACTTTGCGGCACGTTTCCGTAAGTCTTTCAATTCGGCTTTCGATGTGATGGTGGATAAATATAAGACGATTGTGTTGTTCTTTATCAAGCGCAGATGGCTCACATGGTCGTTGCTGGCTTGTTCCGTAGTGTTGCTTGTGTTCCTGATGAATACGACAAAGACCAGTCTGGTGCCGGATGAGGATCAGGGAGTTGTTTTTGTGAATGTAAGTACGGCGGCAGGTAGCTCGTTGTCGACCACCGATGAAGTGATGGAACGCATTGAAAAACGTTTGATGGCAATCCCTCAACTGAAGCACGTGCAGAAAGTGGCCGGTTACGGATTGTTGGCAGGACAGGGAAGTTCGTTCGGCATGCTGATTCTCAAGCTGAAACCGTGGGACGAACGACCGGATGACGCGGATAATGTGCAGTCGGTGATCGGGCAGGTGTATGCCCGTACGGCTGATATTAAGGATGCCAGTGTGTTCGCCATCTCACCGGGTATGATTCCGGGCTACGGTATGGGTAATGCCCTCGAGCTCCACATGCAGGACAAGATGGGCGGTGATATCAATGAGTTCTTCACCACTACCCAGCAATATTTGGGCGCGTTGAACCAACGGCCTGAAATAGCAATGGCTTATTCGACGTTCGACGTGCGCTATCCGCAATGGACGGTAGAGGTGGATGCGGCTAAATGCAAGCGTGCAGGTATCACGCCTGACGCGGTGCTGAGTACGCTGTCCGGCTACTACGGCGGTCAGTATGTGTCCAACTTCAACCGTTTCTCTAAAGTGTATCGTGTTATGATTCAGGCCGATCCGATGTTCCGTCTGGACGAGACTTCGCTCGACAACGCTTTTGTACGTATGTCTAATGGTGAGATGGCTCCGTTAAGCCAGTTCGTTACGCTGACCCGCAGTTATGGTGCGGAGTCGTTGAGCCGTTTCAATATGTATAATTCTATTGCGGTGAACGCGATGCCGGCCGATGGATACAGTACGGGAGACGCGATCAAGGCTGTGCAGGAAACGGCGGAACAGTCTCTTCCGAAAGGTTACGGCTATGACTACGGAGGTATCACCCGTGAGGAAAACCAGCAAAGCGGTACGACGATGATTATTTTCGGTATCTGCTTCCTGATGATTTACCTCATTCTAAGCGCGCTTTATGAGAGCTTCATTATTCCGTTCGCCGTTCTTTTGAGTGTGCCTTGCGGATTGATGGGTAGCTTCCTTTTCGCCTGGATGTTCGGATTGGAGAATAATATTTATCTGCAAACGGGGCTGATTATGTTGATCGGTCTGCTGGCAAAAACGGCTATCTTGCTGACGGAATACGCTGCCGAACGCCGTAAGGCCGGTATGGGACTGATTGCTTCTGCTGTCAGTGCGGCCAAAGCCCGTTTGCGCCCGATTCTGATGACGGCTTTGACGATGATTTTCGGTCTGTTCCCGCTGATGATGTCCAGTGGAGTAGGAGCTAACGGTAACCGCTCATTGGGTACGGGAGTAGTTGGCGGTATGACTATCGGTACGCTGGCGTTGCTTTTCATCGTGCCAACCTTGTTCATCGCTTTCCAATGGTTGCAGGAGCGTTTCCGTCCCGTACAGAGCGCCCCTACGCATGATTGGCAGATTGAAGAGGAAATCAAAGTGAGCGAGGAAGAAAAGTCCAAGGCTGGAAAAGAGTAATTCTGATTTTTAGACAGAAGAACATTAGTGTAAAAGATAAAGTCGATGTAGTCATATAATCAATGTAATTCATGTGGTTGATATAATGAATACAATCGTTGCAATGGAACGTTGACCATAAGTTCAATATTTGTTCTTTTGTTCTTCTGTCTGAAAGATAAAATAAGCATTTAATTAGGAAACAGTGAATCTGTCCTCCTCATTAGTTTATATCATAAATTTATAGTTGAATGAGAAAAATAATAATTCTGTCTGCGGCAACACTCGTTTTGAGTAGTTGCGGTATCTATAATAAATACAAACCGGTGTCGGAAGTTCCCGAAGGGCTTTACGGCAGCGAGTCAGTTGCTGTCGCCGATACGGCAAACTTCGGCAACCTCTCGTGGCGGGAGGTCTTTACCGACCCGTCTTTGCAAAGCCTGATTGACTCGGCACTTGTGCGCAACACCGATATGCAGACTGCCCACTTGCGTGTGAAAGAAGCGGAAGCTACCTTGCTGACGTCCAAACTGTCTTATCTGCCTTCTTTATTCCTTGCGCCGGAAGGGGCTGCCAGCAGCTTCGACCGTGGAAAGGCGACGCAGACTTACTCTTTGCCCGTGACCGCTTCGTGGGAACTGGATATTTTCGGAAAAGTGACCACCGCAAAACGTCGTGCGAAAGCTGCTTACGAACAGAGCAAGGAATATGAACAAGCTGTAAAGACACAATTGGTGGCATCTGTTGCCAACACCTATTACACTTTGTTGATGCTCGATTCGCAGTATGAGATAGCTGTTGCCACCGAAGCTGCCTGGAAGGAAAGCGTGAACGCCACTCGTGCCATGAAAAAAGCCGGTATGGTGAACGAGGCGGGACTGGCACAGACGGAGGCTACCTATTATAATATATGTACCACCGTGCTCGACCTGAAAGAACAAATCAACCAGGCAGAGAATTCACTGGCGTTGTTGCTGGCGGAAACTCCCCATGAGATACAGCGTGGCAAACTGGGGAACCAGCAGTTGCCGGAAAACTTCTCCGTAGGTGTTCCCTTGCAGATGCTTTCCAACCGTCCCGATGTGCGTAGCGCAGAATTCTCGTTGGCACAGGCTTTCTACACCACCAATGCCGCCCGTGCCGCTTTCTATCCTTCCATTACGTTGAGTGGCAGCGCAGGCTGGACTAATAGTGCAGGGGGGATGATTGTCAATCCGGGTAAGTTTCTGGCTTCTGCCGTAGCTTCTCTGACGCAGCCTCTATTTAATAAAGGCGCCAACATCGCCCAGCTGAAAATAGCGAAAGCCCAGCAAGAGGAAGCCCGCCTTGGCTTCGAACAAACCTTGCTGAATGCAGGTGTGGAAGTGAACGAAGCACTGGTGAAGTATCAGACTGCCCGCGAGAAAGCCGACTACTACGACAAGCAGGTGGCCTCTTTGCAAACAGCCGCCAAGAGCACGAGCCTGTTGATGAAGCACGGCAACACCACTTATCTGGAAGTGCTGACGGCACAACAGACGTTGCTCAACGCGCAACTGTCACAAGTGGCGAACCGCTTTACCGAAATTCAGGGTGTGATTACGTTGTATCAGGCTTTGGGTGGCGGCCGTATGTAGGGAGGTATGTTTAAAATGGATGGCATCCGTTACATTGACGAGCATCTGGTATCTGATTATTTGAATGTTTGTGTATGAAGAGAAAGAGGTGGGCTACCCTGTGAAGGGGAACTCACCTCTTTTGTTTTATTCGTTCGTAAACGATTTGTTTACTCTATAACTCTTCGATCATGCTTAAAGGTAAATCAGTACATTCGGCAATAGATTGGTTGTCTATCCCTTTGGCTTTCATATTCCGGGCTATTTGTAGTTGGGCTTTTTGGACGCCTTCTTTCATCCCTTTCTCCATCCCTTCTTTCATCCCTTTTTGTTCAGCTGCATCCATTGTCACCAAATAATCGCGGTACACCTTGACGCTATTGTCGTATCGCTCCCTGTCTTCCGGAGACATAGAAGCCACATCAGCGATATCTTCCAATTTCTCGAAGACAGCTTTTCGTGCCTTGAACGGCAAGATAGGTCGATATAAAATCTTATTTCCACTCATCCGGGCGTTCTATTACATATCCGTTTGGTAGCTGCACTTTTTGGGGTAATATATGTTTCTTGAATATATTAAAAGCGCCATCAAGTTTACGTGTGCCATCACTTAGGTTCGATAAGTTAGATGAATATCTGTTAGGAGGAAAATATACATAGACCTTTTGTGATGGATTAAATTCTCTTATTAGCTCTACAGGTGGTATTAAATCGCTGTCTGCTGATACAATGATAGCAATGTCACAGCGCTTTTTATAGGCGTCCGACAGAATCTTTGTAGCTATTCGTACATCTGTCTCTTTTTCTTCAAAAGAATGAATGATACCACCGCAATAACGGCATTTAATCTCTTTTTTGAGGTATTTACCCAATATCAAGTTAAATTTGGGGTTACATTTGTTTGCTTGAAATAGTTTATCTTGCCTATCGTGTTTGCCTGCATCTGTTGGACGAGCTGAAAAATAATTGACTTCTACCAATTCTTGATAGGACTTTAGAAAACTATTAAAGAAGCTGACTAAATCCAGCCAATAACACATTTTCCATTTTTTGGACTTCAGCCCGTAATAGAAATTAAAACCGTCTACATAGACTATTACTTTCTTTTTGTCTTCCATAGTGTTATATATAAAAAAACCCATCTTTAATTGATGGGTCAGCCTTAGTATTTCTCAACTAAGGGGGGTAATTTGTACTACAAAGGTACAAATCTTTTTTAGAATAACAAATTGATAGGTTCTTTTTCTTCCTTTTTTATGATTTATTCTATTCTTTGGTTTCTCGAGTTACAAATACTGGCTCTACAAGTCGAGGCCTTTTCCTTGTATGATAAAGATGCGATAGTTTTTGGTTTTCTATCTTTCTTTGCCTGAATTTATGATATAAACGAATGATGATGGCATACTTCGTTTTTATATTCAGACTTTTTCCCCGGTTTATCTTCCCCTGATTAGCTTTTTCAGTGTCCCGTTGTATGTGTTCTCAAATTCTGTCGGATGATTGAGCGCCCAAAGAATGTAATCACCCGGTTCGTTCTTTTTGAGTAGGGTAGGGCGGTATTGGGAACTAAGGATTTTCCATAAAATCCCGCCGGGACCTCCCAGTTCTTTACGTCGGGCAAGGGCGGCAATCGCTTTCACGGTCTGTTCGTTCCGGATACCGATTGTTTGCATATTTAGTAGAAGTATAGCTTCCGATCCCCCTCCCGTTTGCATCCCTTCCGAAATCGTTTTCGGAGCTGTTTCTAAGACCGTTCCCGGAGCTGTTCCCGGAGCTGTTCCCGGAGCTGTTCCCGGAGCTGTTCCCGAAGCTGTTCCCGAAGTTGTTCCCGAAGTTGTTTCAGAAACCGTCTCCGCAGTAGATTCCGTTTTTTCTCTTCCAATCGATTTATCCAAAGACAAACCCTCTACAACGACAGGCGAAGCCTGAAAAACGCTGTTTGACGGAACGGGCGGCATTATCCTCTCATTCTCTTTTTCGCATTTTCCTTGTCTCTCTGTCTCTTTGTCTTTTTTGATTTCAGATTTGCTCTCATTTTCCATATCCATTTCCTGTTTACCTTTGGTATCTGTATCCGTTTCCTCTTTTGTTTGTGGCATTGTTGTAGCAAAATCATGGGATTCTGTTACATCTTTAAAATCTTCCTTGATAAGCCAGAAATGTTCCAGAGGTAATTTGTATTTTCTCCGGCTGTCGGTGATGATTTTATGATATTGTTCCTGAATGGCCTGTGAAGTCAATACACCGTACTCCTTATATATAAGATCGTCGAACAGCCCCACCGCCAGGCAATCATCAATGATGGCCTGCATTTCCTCCTCCCCGCAACACGCTTCCTGGGCGATGTCGAAGAGCGTGTCTTTGTTCCACGAAATATAATAACCTTTCTCTTTATAAATGAGGCAAAGCAGTGAAGTGAGCGCAGCAATCCCTGCCGCGTGGTGGCGACAGGAGATGCGGCGTACTTTTCTGTCCTGCAGAAAATTGACATCGAGGGGAAAATAATCTAATCCGGGTTTGGAAATGCGGGCCATGATGATAAATTACTGATTGTAAATAATTGATAATTATTGAATAAACTCCGCTTTTACATCGAAGCAGGGGCAGGATTTTATATACTCGTTCGGTGAGATAATACCGTCTCCATTAAGGTCGGGACTGGTGTCCCGATGTCCTATCACCTGTTGCAGAGAAGGGAAGACAAGGCGCAAATCTTCTACCAGCCGGACAAGTGCTTCACGCTGCGCTTCCGTTCGTGTGTCGGCAGGCCGACCGTTCCTGTCCAGTCCGCCAATGTAGCAGATACCGATAGACCGATGATTCCATCCCGTGCAATGTGCTCCGTCGAGGGCAACATCCCTTCCCGGTTCAACCGTGCCGTCGAGACGGACGACGAAGTGATAACCGATAGAACGGAAGCCGCGTTGACGATGCCAGCGGTCGATGTCGGCAGCGGTAAAATCCTGTCCCGCACGAGTGGCGGAACAGTGGATGATGATGGTGTCTCTCATTGTGAAATCCTCCTTTCTTGTTTGCGTATAGTAGGGGAGGTGAATCCGAAGGCGGCAGCCTCCTCTGCAGACAGTTGACGGTAATATTGCTTTGTCACCGAGTGGTGCACCGGAGTGAAAGGAGCGTGAATCGGTGGTACAGCCGTATCCGTTATTGCCGATGAGTTTAAAAAGACAGGCAGTTTTGATAAAGCCGATGAATTGGCAAAGGGAACCTTCATGAAATCGTTTCCCCGATGTTGCCTTGCACGTAGGTTATGTAGCCATACACGATCCGGATGTTTCAGTTGCAGGATGAGCCAGTGTTGGTGTGACGGTTTCAGGCGTTCCTCTCTGCCCATTTCTTTCATAGACGGGTAGGCACGTAAAATGATTCCTTTCGCATCCGTTACGGCGTAGGGAGTTTTGCGGGAACCTGTTCCGGTGGGGCGTAATCCTGTGCGGATGGCGTGCATCGTGTTGGTGTATGCATCGCACCATTCAAGGTTTGACACGTGGTTGTTCATCGTGTTTCCGTCAAGGTGGTTTATTTGCGGCAGATGTTTCGGGTTCGGAATAAATGCCTTGGCAATTAAGCGGTGGACGTGGTAATCGGTACAAATTCCTTTATTCAGGAGTGATACCGTTTCATAACCGGTTCCGATGATTCTAGTGCAAAGAATTAACTTCGATTTGCCCTTGAAACTCAATACCCGCCCATGATCTGAAATCATATAGTCGGGGTTTTCTTCAATAAATCTCCAATTTTCCATACTTGATACTGATAAATGTTAATAAAATTATACTCTGTTAAAAAATAGCCGCTTCTCTGAATTTAGCAAGGAGAAACGGCGTTTCCTGCATCTGTTAAACGGCGTTTCCTAGTGTGGAAAAGCGGCGTTGTCTGTATGTGTTAAACGGCGTTTCTTGCTGTCTTCATCTTGCTCTGTACAAGGTTCGAGCCGTTCGGCACAGTGAATGAGAAATTCTAATTCTTCCCGGCAGCCTTGAATCGCTTCTTGCAGGGAGTCTACATTATACTGTCTGCAAAGAGCTTCCCACTCTTTTCGTTCCTGCAGATTCATCCTTTTTTCCTGCAGATTCATTCCACTTCGATATCCAGAAAATTTTCAGCATGAAAGGTGCGCCAGCCTTTGGCATCGATGTCGTAATAGACGACAAATGTGTTCTCCGGTTTCGGTGTGTACGGGCGGCGGAAACTATGTTCGTAGCCGATGAGTGTGCCGGTGGCACGACGGATGGTTCCATCTTGCTTGGTATATCGGAAACAGACGTTTCCGTGATGCATTTGTCGGATAAGCTTTCCTATCCGGTGAGCCGTGACGAGTGCGTCGTGCCGGCTCATGCCATTACTTTGCCGGATGACAGCGGCCTGTTTCATAAGCCGTATCCGTTGAAGTGAATGATTCTTTTTGATTTCAGTCATTTTTTTATTCGGTTTATTTTTGATTACGGTGGCAAAGGTAGAAGATGAGTTGCGTAAAGGTTGTGCAAGCTTGACGCATAAAAAAAGAATGGATACGAATGTGTCATGCTTGAATGAGCCGATGCGTTAAAAGATTCGACCCATATTTGAATTTATTCATGGAATAAGAACGAATGTGTCATGCTTGAACACAAATGTTAAAAGAAATATCAGACTTTTGTGGAATATTTATAAACGAATAGAAGAAAAATGGTAGATAAAAAAATTAAAGTGAAAAGTAGGAATAAACAGAGTAAAGCAATCGGTGTCCGTCATAGTGAAGATGATGTTAAGAAAGCGGTGGTGGATTGTATTTTTAAGATAGAACAGTTGAATAATATTCCGGAAGGCTATGTGGCGAACAATTCGAATTGTTCGCGCTCTTCAATAGGACGTATATGCAAATGTAAATTTAATGGTCAGAGTCCTATCCCCGATTGGACAACTATTCATAATTATTCTGCTTGTATCATTGGAAGGTCTGAATTTATTCCCGGATTTCCCGAAGTGTTGTGCCAAATTTTAAATCTAATTGTTGACGATTCGGCAGATATAAACTGCACGGTGGATGATGACTGCCATATAGACATTGAAATTCGGTTTCATACCTCCAAAAAACTGGTTAAGGATCCTACGGAAGAGGAAGGAGATAAGAAGATAGGGACAAAGAGGAACAATAAAAAGTAGAATTAAAGACGAAAATAGAAGGAATGGACCGATGACGGGGCTGCTGTTGGCTTTCGTCGGAGGTCACTGCCGATTTTATGAAACCGTCGGGAGGAAATTCCTCGGAATTAGGCGGCTTCGGGCGATATTCTTGTCCGGTTAGGAATTTATCTTTTAGACGCGGATGACGGACGCGGATGACGGACGCGGATTTTTAAATAGCTGTGCAGCTTTAAAAATCCGTGTCATCCCTTTCCGTACCGCACCTTTGTTTTTTAGGGTTCTCCCAAAAACTTGAAGAATAGTCCAACTTGAGCCGGAGTAAGTAAGATTGCCTTTTCGCTGTAGCCGGTTTGGGCGAGTGCGGCTTGTAGTGCCGTATTTTTGGCAATCCAACTGCGGAGGGTGCGGCGTGCCGAGGCAGGCTGTATGTGAGGTAGATAAAGTGTGGCCAGCTGACTTTTGCTGTAAGTCTGTATGCGGGTAGAGTTTGCCGTCTCCGGTATTTCTTTTGGGCTGACGGAGGGGGCTGTTGTTTCTGTTTTCATTGTCGATACTTTCTATTATTAGTAGGTGTTCATAATTAGTTTATATCATAATTTAGGCGCGGATTACTCCTGAAAAAATAGCCATTAATTAGTAGCGGGAGCTTATCTGTTTTTTTAGTTTATCCTGTGTGAATACGAAGATACGCTTTTTTATGCCAAGTGGTTCAGCTTTGTACAGAAGCCTCTGTTGGCATAGTTCGTGTAGAAGTTGTGCCTGTTTGTTGTCTCTTGTGACGAGTTGTCACGTCGTGTTCTTCTGCTTTTTTCTTTTCATATACTTTTGCTTTCGTAATCGGTTACAGATAGAATTTATTCATTAATCATTAAAAAGAAGAAAGGAAAAAAAGTATGCCATTAATTTACAAACCGTATCAGGCAACGCTTGCCAACAAGGAAGGACAGAAACTTTATTATCCCCGTCTGGTGAAATTCGGGAAAATGGTCAACACGCAGAAGATGGCGGAATTGATTGCGGAAAAAGCCTCGCTGACGGCGGGTGATGTTCACAACGTTATTCGCAACCTGATGTCGGTGATGCGTGAACAGTTGCTCAACAGTCGCACGGTACGTCTCGAAGGCTTGGGGACGTTTACTATGATTGCCAAGGCAAACGGGAAAGGGGTAGAGTTGGAAAATAAGGTCAGCAGTTCGCAGATCACTTCATTGCGTTGCCAGTTTACGCCCGAATACACTCGTGCCGCCGACGGGAGTGCTACCCGTGCGTTGACCACCGGAGTGGAGTTTGTGCACATCAAGGATGTAGCGGGTTCGTTTGTGGCCGATGATGTCATTGACAAAGACCCGGATGAGGATAATAAACCTGGTGGTGGAAGCGGAGAAGCGCCGGACCCGGCAGCTTAACCGGGAGTTCAATCGGCAGCTGAATCCGCAGGGACTAACTGATAAGTTTGCCGGGCAAACTAAAGCTTATTAATAGACGACTAATCAGTAGCCGTGAATCGGGTATAGCTGATGGTTGCACTTCGACCGATATAAAATAGATTATCAACCTTAAAAGAAAAGCGAATGAAATTATTATTGGAAAAGTTGTTAGACATTCTTGAGGCTGTTCTGCGGTTCCGTCATCGGAGAAGCAGTAAGACAGAAAAAGATTAGTGTACGTGCCGCACGTAGCTCACGGAACCGGTAACGAACGTGGAGCAACTCATAAAGTGAAAGTAAAGTAAGGCTCAAGGCTCAAATGAAGAAGCTGTCTCCCGATGAATGAGGCAGCTTTTTTTTGTATCCATTTATTTTCTTCTATTCTTGACCGTATTCAACAAAAAAACTCTATCTTTGTTTTATAATTGAGACACAGCATATAATGGGAAGATTTATCAATCCCTTTACCGATTTTGGCTTTAAGTTTTTATTCGGCAGAGAGGTAGAAAAGGAGTTGTTAATCGACTTCTTGAACGATTTGCTCGTAGGAGAGCATGTGATTACCGACATCAGGTTCCTTAACAACGAACAGCCGCCGGAAGTAAAAACAGAACGAGGTCTTATCTACGACATCTATTGCGTGACCGATACCGGTGAACGTATTATCGTAGAAATGCAGAACCGGGAACAACCTTACTTTAAAGATCGTGCCCTCTTCTATCTTTCTAGGGCCATTACGCAGCAAGCGAAAAGGGGAGTTTGGAACTTCCAGTTGGATGCCGTGTACGGAGTGTTCTTCATGAATTTCGTGATGGATAAGGATATGCCCTCTAAAATTAGAACGGATATCGTTCTTTCTGACAGGGATACGGGGAAGCTCTTCAGCAACAAGTTCCGGCAGATTTTTATCGAACTGCCGAACTTCAATAAAGAAGAGGATGAATGTGAAAATGATTTTGAACGCTGGATTTATATACTAAAGCATATGGATACACTTGACCGGATGCCTTTCAAGGCTCGCAAGGCCGTCTTCGAGCGACTTGAAAAGTTGGCTTCCAAAGCAAATATGACCCAGGAGGAAAGAGCCCAGTATGAAGAAGAATGGAAAGTTTATAACGATTATTTTAATACGTTGGACTTTGCTGAACAGAAGGGTTTACAAAAAGGCTTACAAAAAGGTTTGCAAAAAGGCTTGCAGAAAGGTTTGCAAAAAGGCTTGCAGAAAGGTTTGCAAAAAGGTAAAGAAGAAACAGCTCGTAATTTGAAAGAATTAGGTGTGGCTGACGATATTATTATGAAATCTACTGGGCTTTCGAAAGAAGAAATAGAAAAATTATAATTTCTTTCATTCTATCGGAAAGAAAGTTTTTGTCGAAAGTGAAAAAATAGTCTATAACTTATGAAGCAAACGATAGTTGTGGAGACTTTTAACACATCCTTTTTCCGCTAAGGGTAAAGTACCTGAAAACTATATATGTCTTTTGGGTGAAATAAACGGATTTGGAATATTATCCACGTTAAAATCAGAAAAAAGTTTTCCGTTTTGGAAAACTTTCTGTATCAGCGAGAAAGAAAAGTTTCCCGAAATTTAATGTTAAAAGCTAACCAAGCTATGATATAATCTCCTATCTTTGTATCCGGTTTCGGAACTAAAAAGAGGTTTAGTCAATGAGGGAACGCTGTGCAAATCGGCGACAGTACCCGCTGCTGTAATTCTCTAAGAATCCGCACAATAGGCCACTGCATCGATGCCGGTGTGGGAAGGTGTTGCGGGGGAGAGATAAGTCAGAAGACCTGCCGAAGAGATTTTCTATTTTTAATTTATTAATGCTTTCGGGAGTTAAAGTTATGAACTACGCGGAAATTTGTATCATCAAACGTGATGGTAAAAGAGAAGATTTCTCTATCAGTAAGATTAAGAATGCAATCAGTAAAGCATTCAGTGCAAGTGGTATTCAGGATGAGCAGCAGTTGATTGCTGACATCACCATGAATGTTATCAGTCAGTTTGCTACCCCCACGATCACCGTAGAAGAGATTCAGGACTTGGTGGAAAAGTCGTTGATGAAAGTGCGGCCGGAAGTAGCGAAGAAATACATCATCTATCGCGAATGGCGGAATACGGAGCGTGAGAAGAAAACCCAGATGAAACAGGTGATGGACGGCATTGTGGCTATCGACAAGAACGATGTCAATTTGAGCAACGCCAACATGAGCAGTCACACCCCTGCCGGACAGATGATGACGTTCGCTTCCGAAGTAACTAAAGATTACACCTATAAATACTTGTTGCCGAAACGTTTTGCCGAAGCACACCAGTTGGGAGACATTCACATCCACGACCTGGACTATTATCCGACAAAGACGACAACCTGCATCCAATATGATATGGACGACCTCTTTGAACGCGGTTTCCGCACAAAGAACGGTAGCATCCGCACCCCGCAAAGCATCCAAAGCTATGCTACGCTAGCTACCATCATCTTTCAGACCAACCAAAATGAGCAGCATGGCGGACAGGCGATTCCGGCTTTCGACTTCTTCATGGCAAAAGGAGTAGCCAAATCTTTCCGCAAGCATCTGGCATCGTTCATCAACTTCTATGTGGCTATGGAAAACGGAAATCAGGCCGATGAGAAATCCATCCGCACGTTGATTAAAGAATACCTTCCGTCTATCAAGTCCACCGAGGCCGAACGCGAAACATTGCGCATCGCTCTGGTCGCTTTACAGATCATTATAGATAAGGAACACCTTGCCCGCATCGTCGAAAAAGCCTACCAGCAGACCCGTAAAGATACGCATCAGGCAATGGAAGGATTCATCCACAACCTGAACACGATGCATTCTCGTGGCGGTAACCAAGTGGTATTCAGTTCCATCAACTACGGAACGGACACTTCTGCCGAAGGCCGCATGGTGATCGAAGAACTGCTGAAAGCTACCATTGAAGGCCTCGGCACCAGAGGAGAAGTGCCCGTATTCCCCATCCAGATATTCAAGGTGAAAGACGGCGTTTCTTACTCGGAGAAAGACTTTGAGAAAGCAATGAAAGCGGAGAACATCGAAGAGGCAATGACCGACAGTTACGAGGCTCCCAACTTCGACTTGCTATTAAAGGCTTGCCAGACCACTGCGAAAGCGTTGTTCCCGAACTTCATGTTCCTCGACGCACCTTTCAACCAGAACGAGAAATGGAAAGCCGATGATCCGCAACGTTACATCTACGAACTGGCAACGATGGGCTGCCGTACCCGTGTCTTTGAAAATGTGGCCGGAGAAAAATCGTCTTTAGGACGTGGCAATCTTTCGTTCACCACACTGAATATGCCAAGACTGGCTATCGAAGCCCGTATCAAAGCGGAAAATCTGGTAGAAGATGAACGCAACAAGGACGCCATCGAACAAAAGGCAAAAGAAATTTTCATCGAATCCGTACATCAAATGTCTGTGCTCGTGGCCGACCAGCTTTACGAACGTTATCAGTATCAGCGTACGGCCCTGGCACGCCAGTTCCCGTTCATGATGGGAAATAATGTGTGGAAAGGCGGCGGAGAACTGAATCCGAATGAACAGGTGGGAGACGCCTTGCGCAGCGGTACACTGGGGATCGGATTTATCGGCGGACACAACGCGATGGTGGCTCTCTACGGACAAGGTCACGGACACAACCAGAAAGCATGGGACACGCTGTATGAAGCGGTGATGGAAATGAATAAAGTGGTAGACGAATATAAAGAGAAATATAACCTGAACTACTCCGTTCTGGCTACTCCTGCCGAAGGACTTTCGGGACGTTTCACGAAAATGGACCGCCGGAAATATGGAAAAATCCCCGGAGTGACAGATCGCGACTATTATGTCAACTCTTTCCATGTAGACGTGAAAGAACCGATCAGCATCGTTGAGAAAATCAAGCGTGAAGCTCCGTTCCACGCTATTACGCGCGGAGGACATATCACGTATGTGGAGCTGGACGGTGAAGCGCAGAAGAATGTGCGTGCCATTGCCAAGATTGTGAAAGTGATGCACGACGAAGGAATTGGATACGGCTCTATCAATCACCCGGTAGACACTTGTCATAACTGTGGCTACAAGGGAGTTATCTTCGATAAATGCCCTGTATGCCAGAGTGAAAGTATTCTCCGTATGCGCCGTATCACCGGTTATCTGACGGGCGACTTAAGCTCTTGGAACTCTGCCAAACGTGCAGAAGAGAAGGACCGTGTAAAGCATTTGTAGAATAAATGTTTGATAATTGATGAATGGATAATGAACGGTGCTTGATGAAAGCGTTACGGTTCATTATCCATTATTCGCTTATTCATTTTCAATTATTCATAGTCCATTATCCATTAAAGAAGTGAATTTATTAGGAACTTATTCTGAAACGATTGTTGACGGTGAAGGTATCAGGTATTCTATTTATCTTGCCGGATGCTCCCATCATTGTCCCGGTTGCCATAATCCGGAGAGTTGGAATCCGGGCGCAGGGGAAGAACTGACAGAGGAGAAAATACAGTCCATCATCCATGAAATCAAAGCGAATCCTTTGTTGGACGGCGTTACTTTCTCCGGCGGTGATCCGTTTTTTCATCCGGAAGAATTTCTGCTTTTACTGAAACGGGTGAAAGAGGAAACAGGGATGAACGTGTGGTGCTACACCGGATATACATACGAAGAAATAAAAAAACAGTCTCGTTTGAGTGCCGCTCTTGCCTATATAGATGTATTGGTGGACGGACGCTTTGAACAGGCTCTTTTTTCTCCATATCTGGAGTTTAGGGGAAGTAGTAATCAGCGGATTTTGAAGTTGAAGTAACTGATTCTTTTCCACTAAAGAAACTTATAAAGTCAGGCGAATTGGAAATAAATAAACTGAATTGAAAACAAATAGGTACAGAGAATAAATAGGCACGGATTACACAGACTTCACGGTTTTTATGCATTATAATTAAGAAACCGTGAAATCTGTGTAATCCGTGCCTAAATCTATCTCTTATCTGAATCTATGCTTTGAAATTCTAGAAGAAGAACCTTAGAATATCGTTGAAGTTAGCCCATATCAACAGACCGAAGAGTAGAATCATACCGGTCATTTGAGCGTATTCCATAAATTTGTCGCTCGGTTTGCGGCGAGCTATCATCTCGTAGAAGAGGAAGAGCACGTGGCCGCCGTCCAATGCGGGGATAGGGAGGATATTCATGAAAGCCAGAATGATGGAAAGGAAGGCTGTCATATACCAGAACTGGTGCCAATCCCATGTAGCGGGGAAGATGCTGCCGATCGTTCCGAAGCCACCTAGCTGTTTGGCTCCTTCTTTCGAGAAGAGGTATTTCATGTTTCCTACGTATCCTTTCAGTGTCTTTACGCCGAGGGAGACACCTGCCGGGAAGGATTCGAAGAAAGTATATTCTTTTTTCACCATAGGGAGCAGGCGGTCTGTGACGAGACAGGCGGTTACGCCCATCAGGTAGGCAGAATCTACACGCATATTCAATGTGTCGGTTACGCCGCTACGCACATAGGTCAGTGTAATCAGGCGCGGATCGATGCTGTCTTTGAGCAGGGTTTCCGCGTTTTTTTTACGTTCTGCCATCGCTTCTTTAAAGTCGGAGAAAGAAATCGGTGTTCCGTTCAGAGCGATAATGCTGTCACCCGGTTGGATGCCTGCTTGTGCGGCAGGAGAGTTCACCATTACGCTGTCTATCACGTACGGGAAACGGTAGGAGGCAAAACGGATGCTGTCTGCCAGAAGGCGTTGCATCAAGTCTTCAGGGATATAAACGGACGCTTTCGCGCCGTTGCGGATAACGCTTACTTCGCGGGCATCGGCAATCTGGCTCAACATATCGCCGTCATAACGTTCGAAAGGAACGCCGTCGGCAGAAAGAAGGATGTCGCCGTCCTGAAAACCTACGGATTTGGCTGTTTCGTTAAAATCCATACCGAGAGGAGCTTCCTGCACCTTTATATATTGGTCGCCCCACGCAAAAAGAATCATCGAGTAGATGAACAGGGCCAACAGGAAGTTGAACAGTACGCCACCCACCATGATCAGCAGACGTTGCCATGCCGGTTTGGAGCGGAACTCCCACGGTTGTTCGGGTTGTTTCATCTGCTCGGTATCCATCGACTCGTCAATCATACCGGCTATCTTGACATAACCACCCACCGGCAGCCAACCTACTGCATATTCTGTGTCACTTTTCTTGGGTTTGAATTTAAACAGGGTGAACCAGGGGTCAAAAAATAAGCAGAATTTTTCTACACGCACCTTAAACAAACGGGCAAAAAGAAAATGCCCGCCTTCATGAATGATAACGAGCAAAGATAAGCTCATAATCAATTGCAGGGCACGAATCAAAAATGTTTCCATATGGTCTATTTACAGTTTATATTAATATTTATATCAGGCTTGCCGCTATCTTTCTTGCTTCGGCATCCGTAGCTACATAATCATCATAGGTAGGGTTGGCAATGAAGGTAACCCGTTCCATTGTTTTTTCTATCACGTCACTCATACCGAGGAAGCTGATGCCGTCTTTCAGGAAAGAGGCTACCATCACTTCATTGGCGGCATTGACGATGCAAGGCATATTCCCCCCGCGATACATCGCTTCGTAGGCGAGTGCCAGATTGCGGAATCGTTTCGTGTCGGGTTGCTCGAACGTCAGGTTCGTGCATTTGGAAAAATCAAGCCTGTCGAAAGAAGAACTGATACGATCGGGATAGGAGAATGCATACTGGATGGGCAGGCGCATATCGGGCATGCCCAACTGTGCTTTTATAGCTCCGTCTTCAAACTGCACCATCGAGTGAATGACTGATTGCGGATGCACAACCACCTCAATCTGACTGGGCTGGACACCGAACAGCCATTTGGCTTCGATCACTTCAAAACCTTTATTCATCATAGAAGCAGAATCAATCGTGATTTTCGCTCCCATCTCCCAGTTGGGGTGTTTCAAGGCCTGTGTCTTAGTCACGGACTTTAATTGTTCCAAAGTATAAGTGCGGAACGGACCTCCGGAGGCAGTCAATATCACTTTCTCAATCGGATTGCCCACTTCTCCCGCTAAACACTGAAAAACGGCAGAGTGTTCAGAGTCTACCGGCAGAATCGGAGTGCGATATTGTTGTGCCAGCTGGTTAATCAGTTCACCCGCTACTACCAATGTTTCCTTATTTGCCAACGCAATCGCTTTCTTGGCGCGGATCGCGTTGATTGTCGGCTTCAGTCCGGCATAACCGACCATGGCTGTCAATACCGTGTCGATGGGACCTGCTTCCACAATCTGACAGATAGCGTCGGTTCCTGCATACACCTTGATAGGCAGGTCACTCAATGCTTCTTTCAGTTCGGAATACTTTTCTTCGTTGGCTATCACTACCACTTCTGGCTGGAACTTCCGTGCCTGCGCAATCAGTAGTTCCACACGATTGTTGGCTGTCAGTGCATAGGCTTCATACAGGTCGGGATGCTCTTCGATGACTTGCAAAGCCTGCGTCCCGATGGAACCTGTGGAGCCTAGAATAGCTATTTGTTTTTTCTTTTTGTTAGTCTCTATATTCATTTTATCTATCATCACTTTAAAACACGATGTATTTTTCCGGATTTACCGGGTGACCTTTATACCAAAGTTCGAAGTGCAGGTGTGGTCCTGTACTAAGTGTTCCGCTATTTCCTACCAAAGCGATGGCTTCGCCTCCTTTCACTCGTTCACCTTCCTTTTTCAGGAGAGAGCCGCAGTGTTTGTAGATCGAAATTAAATCCTGATTGTGTTGTACGCCAATCAGATAACCGGTTTCTGCAGTGTATGTACTAAGGACGACGGTTCCGTCCATGGTTGCCAGTACACTTTCGTTGGGATTGGCGGCAATATCGGTGCCGTAATGTTTCTTTTCGGCATTGAAGTGATCGGACACCATACCTCGTGTCGGACGGTATAATATCAATCCGGTCACGTCCGGTTGGGAAGTGATGGAGGTCAGATTGTATTTCTCGCTCTCCTCATACTGACGGCGGAATTCTTCTTCCCGCTTGGTACGTTCCATCAACGTGTCTTCACGGGCAGCAGTCAGCGAATCAAGCGTTTGCACACTGTCGATAGGCACTTTCCCGCTGAAGATGTCTTGAATGTTCATGATGTAGAGGTTCTGCTTGTTGAGCACTTGTTGCAAAGAGTCTACACGCAGCGCATTGTCTACAATCTGTGTACGGACTTCACTGTTCATATATCCCGGAAGATAATTGCGCAACGGGGTGAAGGTAATGATGCAGGAGGCAATCAGGAAAAGCACTGCCAGCACGCAAAGTAAAACGGATAGTCCATTGAGCTTGGATACACGAAGTCCGACAATTTCTTCAAGTGTATTTTCATTAACGATCGTTAGTTTATACTTGAACTTGAAATTTTTCCAGAAAGCTTTACTTCGTCTTCTCTTTGGCATCTTTGGTAATTAAAGATTAAAAATTAAAAATTAAAAGGGGCTGCGGCCGGACTAATCTTTATTTAGGCACGGATGGCATGGCTCCTCGGTGAATTTTGATTAATGAAAACCGTGGAATCCGTGTCATCCGTGCCTGATTTATCCGGGAGCTGTGTCATCTGTCTCCAACTCATCCAGATTGAGCAACCCTTCGGGAAGCTCCACGGTGATGAGTTTTTGTTTCTGATCTATCCCTACGATAAATTCCTCTTGGGCGGGAACGAGTAGTTCCTCTTCTTCTTCTCTTTCAACCACAAAAAGGGTGTTTACCGTAGTGGTATCTATATCTATCACTTCTCCCAGAGGTCCGTGATGAATGTCTTCCATTTGGAAACCGATAAAGAAGTTCCAGGACAATTCACCGTCTTCCGCTTCTTCCACGTGCTTTACGGGGAAGTAAACTTCGATGTTGGTGAACATTCGGGCACGTTCGGCGGTGTCTATCCCTTCCAGTTTTACCAAAGCGGTGGAGTCGGAACGGAAACGGTACTCTTCGATGAAGAAGGGCACGAAAATACCGTCGAGCAGGCATATCAGGTAATCGCAGTCCACACGGTCGAAAATGTCGTCGGTAAACGTAAACTGCAATTCGCCGTGAATGCCATGCGGCTTATTGAATAATCCTATCTTATATACTTCTTCTTTCTTTATCATATTCGGGTGATTCTGGCTCCGATAGCGTTCAGACGTCCTTCGATGTTCTGATAGCCACGGTCTATCTGTTCGATGTTACTAATGGTACTGGTTCCTTCGGCGCTCATGGCGGCAATCAGGAGGGCGATACCGGCACGTATGTCCGGTGAAGTCAGGCGGGCACCGCGCAGCTTGAAGCCATGATTGTGTCCGATGACTACGGCACGGTGAGGGTCGCAAAGGATAATCTGTGCACCCATATCGATCAGCTTGTCCACAAAGAACAGGCGGCTTTCGAACATCTTCTGATGGATCAGTACGCTGCCTTTGGCTTGTGTGGCTACAACGAGCATCACACTAAGCAAGTCGGGAGTCAGTCCCGGCCAGGTGGCGTCGGCTATCGTCATGATGGAGCCGTCGATGAATGATTCTATCTGGTAAGTTTCCTGTGCGGGAACATAAATATCATCTCCTCTCTGTTCGAGCTTGATGCCCAGGCGGCGGAAGCTCTCGGGGATGATTCCAAGGTTCTCGTAAGAAACGTTCTTGATGGTGATTTCGCTTTTTGTCATGGCTGCCATACCGATAAAACTGCCGACTTCAATCATATCGGGCAGTACGGTGTGTTGTGTACCATGCAATTCTTCCACGCCTTCAATAGTAAGCAGGTTGGATGCAATTCCGCTGATTTTTGCTCCCATCCGGTTGAGCAACCGGCAGAGTTGTTGCAGGTAAGGTTCGCAGGCCGCGTTATAGATGGTAGTAGTGCCTTTGGCAAGCACGGCAGCCATTACGATATTGGCTGTTCCGGTGACGGACGCTTCGTCCAGCAGCATATAGCTTCCTTGGAGTCTGTCGGCTGTTATTTCATAAATGCCCCGTCCTTCATCATAACGGAAGTCCGCTCCTAAATTCTGAATACCTACAAAGTGAGTGTCCAAACGGCGGCGGCCGATTTTATCTCCTCCCGGCTTGGATATCAATGCTTTGCCGAAACGTGCCACCATAGGGCCAATCAGCATAACAGAGCCTCGCAGACTGGAACATTTCTTTAAAAATTCATCGCTTTCCAGATAAGCCAAGTCTACATTCTCTGCTTTAAAACTATAAGAATCAATGCCTTTCTTTGCAACCGTCACTCCCATCTCGCGCAAGAGCTGAATCAAGTTGTTGACATCAAGAATGTCGGGAATATTGTTCACTGTGACTTCCTCTGCGGTTAGCAACGTGGCACAGATTATCTGCAAAACTTCGTTTTTAGCTCCTTGCGGGTGAATTTCTCCGCAAAGCCGATGTCCTCCTTCGATTACAAATGAAGCCATTAATTTAAAGTATTAAGTAAATATCAAGTATAATTCAAGTATTAAGTTTTAACCGCACGCTAGTATCTTCTCTTATTGTTCTGACGATTATTGGTATAGTTCGTCTTCGGACGATAATTCTGGTTCAGGCGTTCTGCCATCAGCCGGACGATATCGTCAGTCATTTGGAGTTCCCCGTTGGAGAGTTCATACAGGTCTTCGGCGATCTTTTTGTCGTCCACTGTATCTTTGTTCCATGCCAGGTAGTCCTTTTTCATGTGGTTGCAGATGAGGGCTATCAGATTTCTCTTTTCGTTTCCTTCGGGAAATTCGATTGCTTTCTTTATCAGCACTTCCAGTGTGCGTCCGTAGTGGCGATAACGCATACGGGCAGTGGAGTAGGGGATCGGATCCGGACGAGTCACCAGGTTGTCCTTACGGATGATTTCATACGGGTAGTCAATATCCAGCTCAAAACCGGACATGATAGCCAAGTGATCCCAAAGCTTGTGCTTGAAGTCGGGTACATCACGCAAATGGGGGAACATATTTCCCATAATGTTGATGATGGTGTTAGCACAACGCTGACGTTCTGCACGATCCTGAATGGTCAACGCATAATCTACCATGTTCTGGATGCTACGCCCATATTCGGGAAGCGGCATTCTTTTTTGTTGAGTATTGTATTGCATTTATTTAATTGAAAGTTTAAAATTAAAAATTAAAGACTTGACTGGTGGGCTGTTGATAATGAAATTTATTATCTATCACCTATCATTTATCACCTGTCATCTAGTTAAAGAAGTTTTTTCGGCATGGAAGCAACGAATTCTTTCAGGTAGAAAGGTTCGAAGTAAGCCACGTCTTTATAATCTTCGTCGGCTATTGCTTTTTCTGCCAGCGGGAACATCATTTTAGCCAACGGATGAATATTGTCGATAAAATGTGCGTTCGGATGCGTGATCTGTTCGCGGCATTTGTCGGCCCCGTTTCCAAAGAAATAAACCGGTTGCTCGTTCAGAAACTCCAAGTAAGAGTTTTCGTCTACAATGTCGGCTGCTACTGCACGTTTTACCTGAAGTCTGCGATCATAAACGGCTGCGTATACTTCCATGCGGCGGGCGTCGATCATCGGACAAAGCAAAGCGTCTTCGGGCAAGTCGTGATACAATAATACTGGAACAGTTAATACTTCCAGCGTAGGGATACCGATCAATGGGACGTTACGTCCGTAACAAACTCCTTTCGCCATAGAAACCCCGATTCGGAGTCCGGTGTAAGAACCCGGCCCGCAACTCACTGCGACTGCATCCAAAGGGATGGCATGACTGTCTATGAAAGACAACGCTTCATCTACAAAAACTCCTAAAGACACGGCGTGTGAAGGGCCTTTCAAGTCTTCTTTCACAAAAATCGTCTGTCCGTCTTGACTGGCCGCTACCGAGCAAACAGAGGTAGAGGTTTCAATATTCAGTATACACGACATAAAAATCAGCTTATTAAATTGTCGCAAATTTACATGATTATTTCCAATTCTTAAAATATTCGTGTACTTTTGCACAAAACTTTAAGGTTATGATACAGTCTATGACAGGATACGGTAAAGCTACGGCCGAACTTCCTGATAAAAAAATAAATGTAGAAATCAAGTCGCTCAACAGCAAGGCAATGGATTTATCCACTCGCATCGCTCCGGCGTATCGTGAAAAAGAGATTGAAATCCGTAATGAGATTTCTAAAGTCCTGGAACGTGGAAAGGTCGATTTCAGCCTGTGGATTGAGAAGAAAGAGGCGGCAGAAAATGCGACTCCTATCAATCAAGTATTGGTGGAAGGTTACTACAAACAGATTTTGGCAATCTCGCAGAATCTTGGTATTCCTGTTCCCGCTGACTGGTTTCAGACATTGCTCCGTATGCCGGATGTGATGACTAAAACGGAAATCCAGGAACTGAGCGAAGAGGAATGGAAAATGGTGCATGCCACTGTGCTTGATGCTATCAGTCATCTGGTAGATTTCCGCAAACAGGAAGGTGCCGCACTGGAAAAGAAGTTCCGTGAGAAGATCGCTAATATCTCAAGCTTGCTCGAGAAGATCGTTCCTTACGAAAAAGAACGTGTGGAAAAAGTGAAAGAACGCATTACGGATGCTCTCGAAAAGACATTAAGTGTGGATTATGACAAGAACCGCCTGGAGCAGGAATTGATTTATTACATTGAGAAACTGGATGTCAATGAAGAAAAACAACGTCTTAGCAACCATCTGAAATATTTCATCAGCACAATGGAAAGCGGTAATGGACAAGGTAAGAAACTTGGTTTTATCGCCCAGGAAATGGGGCGGGAAATCAATACGTTAGGTAGCAAGTCCAATCATGCTGAAATGCAGAAAATCGTTGTTCAGATGAAAGATGAGTTGGAGCAGATTAAAGAACAGGTATTGAACGTGATGTAATTTACTTGCGTATTTATTTGCGATCAGACAACCTTAATGTTAAATAAACTTTAATAATGATCGGTAAACTAATTATTTTCTCTGCCCCGTCAGGTTCGGGCAAATCTACTATTATCAATTATCTGCTGACGCAGAATTTGAATCTTGCGTTTTCTATTTCTGCTACCAGTCGTCCTCCGCGCGGTACGGAGCAGCATGGAGTGGAATATTTCTTTCTTACACCGGAAGAATTCCGTTGTCGTATTGAGAACAATGAATTTTTGGAGTATGAGGAGGTATATAAGGACCGTTATTACGGAACGTTGAAGGCACAAGTGGAAAAGCAACTGGAAGCAGGTCAGAATGTAGTGTTTGACGTTGATGTGGTAGGGGGATGTAATATCAAGAAGTTTTATGGTGACCGTGCGTTGTCAGTGTTCATTCAACCGCCTTCGGTGGAAGAATTGCGTTGCCGGTTGGAAGGGCGCGGAACGGATGCTCCGGAAATCATTGAAAGTCGTATTGCTAAGGCGGAATATGAATTGGGGTTTGCTCCGCAATTCGATTGCGTGATTGTCAATGACGATTTGGAAGTTGCGAAGGCAGAAGCGTTGAAAGTCATCAAAGAGTTTCTGAACTCATAGTTTGGAATAAAGGTAGATGTTTGTATTAATCTTGACATATAAAGCACCTTTTTAGCTTCCGGTCCGCAAGTTCCTCGGAAGGGAGGGATTATACTTTGTCAGGCGAAAAGCAAGATGGAGGTAGAGAATATAGTGAAAGAGGATCCTTTCAATGCGATTGCTGATTATCAGATAATAGAATTTGAGGTAAATAAGGCAGTGGAGAAGTTTCAAGAATTATTAGATAAATAACTATTTATTATAACAGAGCGGGTGGTACAACTGAAAAAACAGAAAACCGGAATCTTCAGCGGGTCATTCAATCCGATTCATATCGGGCATCTCGCTTTAGCCAATTACCTTTGTGAGTATGAAGGGCTGGATGAAATCTGGTTTATGGTAAGTCCGCAGAATCCCTTAAAAACGAAGGCAGAGTTATGGAGTGACGAGCTTCGTCTTAAATTAGTGGAGTTATCTATCAGTGATTATCCTCGTTTTCGAGCTTCGGACTTTGAATTTCATTTGCCCCGTCCTTCGTATAGCGTATATACACTGGAGAAACTTCGTGAAGCGTATCCCGACCGGGAATTTTATTTCATTATCGGTTCCGATAATTGGGAACGTTTTGGACGTTGGCATCAGTCCGAACGCATCATTAAAGAGAATCAGCTCCTCATTTATCCTCGTCCCGGCTTTCCGGTAAAAGAAGAGGAATTGCCGGAAACCGTGCGTCTTGTTCATTCCCCTGTTTTTGAAATCAGTTCCACTTTTATTCGGGAAGCCTTGAATGCAGGGAAAGATATTCGTTACTTTCTACATCCGAGGGCTTGGGAGGCCATCAAGAAAGATAATATACGTCTTTGAATATATTAAAATACGTGTCCGGCAGAATATAACGGATAATTTGTCAGCCACTCTTGTTCCCGATAATCTGACATGGAAAAACGAATGCTATGCAGTCCCGGATTCTTTTCAACAAAAGAGCGCAGACTTTTCGACTGTAAATTTTCTTCTGCTTTCATTTCGACCGGAATAATACGGATTTCTTTTATTATCAGCTACTTATAGGTACGAATGTAAGCAATAAAAAGGATAATAATAAAAAATCGTATCAAAAAAGCGTATGATGCTATTTCTGTTTTTTATTGTACCAAGTTACGATACCTTACTCCGTCAATCGATGAAGAGTAATGACGATGATTTCTGCCGGAGCACCGACACGAATCGGTAACTTTGAAGTTCCTATTCCGTTTGTTATAATCAAAGGAATTTTTGCTGTATTATATGCCAGTCCGGTGATAAAACGATTGCCGTAGTGTGAGTTCAGTGCCGGGGCGACTCCGAATACACGGACTTGTCCGCCGTGAGTATGTCCTGCGAGAGCAAGGTCTGTATTGGCTATTGAAACGTCTTCTATATAATCCGGAGTATGAACCAGTAAGATGACAAAATCCTTGGGAGAGAGGGCCAAAGTGGGTGATACTCCGTTGTGCCCCAGATCAAAAGGATTGCGTACTCCGGCGATAATAATTTGCTGGCCGTCTTTGCGAAGCGTATCCACTTCATGTTCTAACGGACGCATTCCATAATGTTTCATTGTGTTCACGATGTCGTCGTGGCAACGTTCATAGTCGTTATTACCCATCACTCCATACGTTCCCATCGGTGTCTTTACACGTGCTAGTGCGGAAAACAAAGGTTCTACATATTCGCAACCTTCCTGATAATCACCACCCATCAAAAGAACATCTGCTTTTTGGGCAATCAATAGACGGACAAGGTCGTTCAATCCTTTCTCTTTCAGCAGGCTTTTGTAATGTAAATCGGAAATGAAAGCGATGCGGAAACCTTCAAAAGCTTCGGGGACATCGCGGTGGGTGAAGTCATATTTTACTACACGGTCCACTCCTGTATAAACAGATGATACATCTACGCTGGAAGAGGTTATTTGGGTTCCACGGAGCACTCGGTCGGATTCGTACGTGCCGGTATCAGTCTCCTTTTTCCTTGTATGTTGCTTTTTGTTTTTAGAAACATCCAGTTCTTTGAGTTTCGAGTGATTGGGAACGAACAATCCGGCAATGGCGTTAGTCGTATCCGGATAAATGGAATCAGTATGTAAGACAGGGTGCGGCAAGGTAGCCACCATATTCTTTTTCGACTTACAGGAAACAAGCAAAAGCAATGTCAACAGGATAACAGGGTAGATTGTTTTCTTCGTCAGTGGATAAATAGTTTTTTTCATCAATAGGGTATTTATTCTTTTCATCACAGGAGCATTTATTTTCTTCATCTTCTCTTAGTTTGAAGTTTTCCGGGGTGCAAAGATACGAAAAATCATGTATCTTTGTCCGTCAAAACTCTTTATAATATATTAAAGTATGGAAGAAGTAAATCGTAACTCGCTGCAAGCATGGATATTAGCTGCACGTCCCAAAACTCTTACAGGAGCCATTACCCCTGTCTTGATAGGTACAGCTCTCGCTGCAATGGACGGATATTTTCACTGGTTGCCGGCGCTGATCTGTTGCCTGTTCGCAAGTCTGATGCAAATTGCCGCTAATTTCATCAATGACCTTTTCGACTTCCTCAAAGGGACAGACCGGGAAGACCGCCTGGGGCCCGAACGTGCTTGTGCACAGGGATGGATTTCTCCGCAAGCGATGAAAACCGGGATTATTATTACGGTTGCTCTTGCCTGTCTTATCGGTTGCACATTACTTTTCTTTGCCGGATGGGAACTGATTATCGTGGGAGTGCTTTGTGTATTATTTGCCTTTCTTTATACCACCGGTCCTTATCCTCTTTCTTACAACGGTTGGGGAGATGTACTGGTGATTGTTTTTTTCGGATTTGTGCCTGTAGGCGGAACATATTACGTGCAAGCGTTAACATGGACGCCGGATGTCACTATCGCCTCTCTGATTTGTGGACTATTGATTGATACGCTACTGGTAGTCAATAACTACCGTGACCGGGAAGCGGATGCGCGCAGTGGAAAAAGAACAGTGGTCGTTCGTTTCGGTGAGAAGTTCGGCCGCTATTTTTATTTGATGCTGGGTGTTACAGCTTCTCTTCTCTGCCTGTGTTTCCTTCGTGAAGGTCATTTTTTAGCCGCTCTTCTTCCGCAACTCTATTTGATTCCTCATTTCCTCACATGGAAACGGATGGTGAAAATACGTAGTGGTAAAAAACTAAACAGCATATTAGGCGAGACTTCGCGTAATATGCTGTTTATGGGTATTCTTATTGCAATAGGAATGTTGATAAATTGAGAATCATTTTCCATACATCTTTTCGTAGTAACCCTGATAATCTCCGCTGGTAACTTCTTCCACCCAAGCTTGGTTAGCCAAGTACCATTCGATTGTCTTTACGATACCGACTTCGAATTTTGTTTCGGGATACCATCCTAAAGCATTTGTAATCTTTGTAGGATCGATGGCGTAACGTTGGTCATGTCCCAGACGGTCTTTAACGAATGTAATCAGATCTTCATTGATCCAGTCGATCGAAATATTTCCGTTTTCGTCTTTCACCTTCTTTTTGAGAACCTGGCGATATTCGGGCTTCTCTGCCATCAGACGGTGAATAGTTGAAATAGTCAGTTTTACGATTTCGAGGTTTGTCTTTTCATTATGTCCGCCAACGTTGTACACTTCTCCGTCTTTTCCTTCACGTACGACGAGGTCAATCGCTTTGCAGTGATCTTCTACATAAAGCCAGTCGCGTACATTGCTGCCGTCACCGTAGACAGGGAGATGTTTTCCTTCGAGGATATTCTTGATAATCAACGGAATCAATTTCTCCGGGAAGTGATACGGACCATAGTTGTTTGAGCAGCGGGTAATTGTTACCGGCATTTTATAAGTATCATGGTAAGCCATCACTACCATGTCTGCGCTAGTCTTAGAGGCACTGTACGGGCTGTGAGGACAAAGCGGGGTTGTTTCTGTGAAATACCCTTCGGCTCCCAGTGAACCATACACTTCGTCGGTGGATACCTGATGATAGCGTACACCTTTTCTCCAGGTAGGGTATCCTTGTTCATCTTTTCCCATTACCCATGCGCGGCGTGCACAATCCAATAAGTTCTGTGTTCCGAGAATGTTGGTAATCAGAAACAGTTGCGGATTTTCAATGCTGCGGTCAACGTGACTCTCGGCAGCGAAATTCACCACATAATCAAAACGATACTCAGCAAAAAGACCGTCTACCACATCCCGGCTACAAATGTCTCCTTTGATAAAGACGCAGCGTTCGTTGTCGATGTCTTTGGCAATCGTTCCTAAGTTACCTGCATACGTCAAAGCATCCAATATCACGACTTTGATGTCGTTATGTTTGGCCAAGATGTATTTAATGTAATTTGCCCCGATAAATCCTGCGGCACCGGTCACTAGATAAGTTTTCATATTTTATTCTATTATGTTGATTTTAGGATTGTTTTGCCAATTCGATGAGATACTTTCCATACTCGGTCTTTTCGAGTTGTTGACCTAACAGAAGCAATTGCTCCGTCGGAATCCATCCCTGACGCCAGGCGATTTCTTCAATACAACTGACGTAGAAACCTTGCCGGTTCTGAATAGTAGCCACGAAGTTGGAAGCTTCCAACAGGCTGTCGCAGTTACCTGTATCCAGCCATGCGAATCCACGTCCGAAGAGTTCCACTTTCAATGTGCCTTCTTCCAGATACAGGCGATTCAAGTCTGTTATCTCATATTCTCCACGTGCTGAAGGACGAAGAGCTGCCGCTTTTTCCGTCACACTGGCATCATAGAAATAGAGTCCGGGAACAGCGTAATTACTTTTCGGCACTTCCGGTTTTTCTTCTAGTGAAATAACTTTCCCTTGTTCGTTAAATTCCACTACACCGTATGCGCGCGGGTCTTTTACATAGTAACCGAAGATGCAGGCGCCTTTTTCTATATTGGCAGCCCGGCGGAGCATGGCAGAAAAGCCTTGTCCGTAAAACATATTATCCCCAAGAATCAGACAGCCCGGTCCACCGTTCAGGAAATCGGCTCCCAATACGAAAGCCTGTGCCAGTCCGTTAGGTTGTTCCTGTATTTTGTAGGAGAAAGACATACCCAGCTCTTCACCCGTTCCCAGCAAGTCCCGGAACATAGGCAAGTCACGTGGAGTCGAAATAATCAACACTTCGCGTATTCCTGCCAACATCAGTGTTGACAATGGATAATAAATCATCGGCTTGTCATACACAGGCATGATTTGTTTGGAAATCGCTTTGGAAAGCGGATAAAGTCGGGTGGCACTACCACCGGCCAGAATAATTCCTTTCATGTTCGTCTGAGTTATTCATTAACAGTGTGCAAAGGTCGGAAAGAATTCCGACGTGGCAAAATTTTAAAATAATTTTTCAATCAGGCGGGGACATTTATTTTATTTGTCCGCCAGTTCAATAACTTCCAAGTCCTGGAACGCCCCTTGATTGATAACAAAACGTACCAAGGTCCGCACCTTATGGAAACCGGACATACCTGCAGCTCCTGGGTTAATATGCAGCATATCCAGCGTTTTATCATACTTCACCTTTAATATATGCGAATGTCCGCTGATGAAAAGCTTGGGCGGTCGCGTCATCAGACTACCGATAATGGAAGGATCGTACTTTCCCGGATAACCGCCGATATGTTTAATCAGTACTTCTGCACCATCCACCGTGAAACGGTTTATTTGTGGATACAGTTTTCTGATTTCCTGTCCGTCAATGTTTCCGTATACCGCCCGGAATGGACGGAATGCGGCTAACTTTTCCGCTACTTCCAGCGAACCGATGTCTCCGGCATGCCAGATTTCGTCGCACGGTTCAAAATATTCCAGATATTTCTCATCCCAGTAAGCGTGAGTATCAGATAATAATCCAATTCTTGTCATAAAATTCTTTGTTTAATCCCACAAAGATACTATATTTGGAAAAATCTTAAAGCACATGGAAAGCAAATATAATTATTTCAAGCGAGATATTAGTTGGCTCTCGTTCAATTACCGCGTATTGTTGGAGGCTCTGGACGAGCGTCTGCCGCTTTACGAACGTATCAACTTCATCTCTATCTACTCTTCCAACCTCGAAGAATTTTACAAAATCCGTGTAGCCGACCATAAAGCTGTTGCTTCCGGCGCTACGGAAAGCGATGAAGAAACCGTACAGTCAGCCCGCGAACTGGTAGAGGAAATAAATAAAGAAGTCACCCGCCAGCTGGATGACCGTGTACGTATCTATGAACAGAAATTATTGCCTGCCCTGCGCAAAAACCATATCATCTTTTATCAGGACAGCCATGTAGAACCGTTCCACCAACAGTTTATCAAAGACTTTTTCCGGGAGGAAATCTTTCCCTATCTGCAGCCTGTGCCTGTATCCAAAGATAAAATTGTCTCCTTCCTGCGGGATAACCGCCTTTACCTGGCAATACGAGTTTATCCCAAGAAAGAAGGCAAAGAAGGAAGTGAAGAAAGAGAAAGAAAAGAAGGAAATACAAATCTAACAGAATCCCGGCATCCTCTTTACTTCGTGATGAAGCAACCCTACGCCAAAGTACCCCGTTTCATCGAACTTCCGTCTCGCGAGAAGAATCATTATCTGATGTTTACCGAAGACATTATCAAGGCAAACCTCAATCTGATTTTCCCCGGCTATGACGTTGACTCCAGCTACTGCATCAAAATTTCCCGTGACGCTGACATACTGATTGACGACACCGGCAGCAGTGCCGACCTCGTTGCTCAACTTAAGAAGAAAGTGAAGAAACGTAAGATCGGTGACGTCTGTCGTTTCGTCTATGACCGTGGTATGCCCCACGACTTCCTGGACTTTTTGGTAGATGCCTTCCACATTCAGCGTGACGAACTTGTTCCTGGTGACAAGCACCTGAATCTTGAAGATCTGTGCCATCTTCCCAACCCGAACAAATCTCTTCACAGCCTCGAAAAACCGAAGCCGATGAAGCTGACCGTCCTCGATGAGAAAGAATCCATTTTCAATTACGTCGCCAAAAAGGACCTATTATTATATTACCCTTATCACTCTTTCGAGCACTTTATCCACTTCCTATATGAAGCCGTGCACAACCCGGAAACCCGCGAAATTATGGTAACTCAATACCGCGTAGCGGAAAACTCCGCCGTCATCAACACTCTGATAGCCGCCGCCCAAAACGGCAAGAAAGTCACCGTCTTTGTGGAACTGAAAGCCCGCTTTGATGAAGAAAACAACCTTGCCACCGCCGAAATGATGCAAGCCGCCGGTATCAAGATAATCTACAGCATCCCTGGTTTGAAAGTGCACGCCAAAGTAGCTCTGATCCGTCGTCGCGGATTAAACGGTGAGAAAATCCCCAGCTACGCCTACATCAGCACCGGCAACTTTAATGAAAAAACCGCCACCCTTTACGCCGATTGCGGTCTTTTCACCTGTCGCAAAGAAATAGTGGCCGACCTCTATAACCTCTTCCGTACCCTGCAGGGGAAAGCAGACCCGAAGTTCACCACCCTTTTGGTAGCCCGTTTCAACCTCATCCCCGAATTGAACCGCCTGATCGACCGCGAAATATCCCTCGCAGACGAAGGCAAGCAAGGACGTATCATCCTAAAAATGAACGCCCTCCAAGACCCTACCATGATAGACCGCCTCTATGAAGCCTCCGAACACGGTGTACAAATCGACCTTATTGTCCGTGGCATCTGTTGTCTCATCCCCGGACAGTCATACAGTCGTAATATTCGTGTCACCCGTATTGTGGACAGCTTCCTCGAACATGCCCGCATCTGGTACTTCGGTAACGACGGTACCCCAAAAGTATTCATGGGCTCTCCTGACTGGATGCGTCGTAACCTCTACCGCCGCATCGAAGCCATCACCCCCATTCTTGCCCCCGACCTGCGTGACAGCTTGATCGAAATGCTCGACATCCAACTCGCCGACAACCAAAAAGCCTGCTGGGTGGATGATAAGCTGCAAAACATATTCAAAAAAAGAACACCCGGCACACCTGCCGTTCGAGCCCAGTACACCTTCTACGACTGGCTAAACAAAAATGACAACTAACATAAAATCTTAAGGGTGTGCATAATGCCCAAATTGAAAGATTTACCACTGCCACACATTGAACTGCCCCTAAAAAAAAATTAGACACAAAACTTTAGAAATATAGTCCAATATTTGGCAGTGGTATCTTTCAAAAAAACTGCTTTGACACCCCCTCAACAAATCATTGCAACCATACCGCAACCACTCCCTTCCACTAACCCCATCGTAACATATATCCCGCAAAAACTTGCATGTGACAGGGCTCTCTCCGGCCTACTTTTTTCTCCGTCAAGCGAGTGCCCGTAACGTAGCGTCAAGAAGGGCAGATTGTTTGAGCGTAGCGAGTTTCTGCCCTTTAGCGAAGTGCAGGAAGCGAGTAGGAGAAAAAAGTCAGCCTTGAATTTTTCTTTGCTTCTTTCTTTTGTTTCAAGACAAAAGAAAGACGATTGTAATACAATTGTAATATGTATGACACCTCCCTGCAACGTCAAATCCCGTCCTTTGCAACTGGAAACAACATACACATATTATTTATGGAGACTATTTATTTATGCATTATCATCTTCCTCTTCGTCCTTGCCGTCTTCGATTTGATAGTCGGAGTCAGTAATGACGCAGTCAACTTCTTAAACTCGGCGGTAGGCGCCAAGGCCGCTTCGTTTAAAACCATTCTTTTCATAGCCGGTATCGGCATATTTATTGGCGCCTCCCTATCCAATGGCATGATGGACATAGCCCGGCACGGTATCTACCAGCCCGAACACTTCTACTTCGCCGAAATCATGTGCATCCTGTTAGCCGTCATGCTGACCGACGTAGTATTGCTGGACGTATTCAACTCCATGGGTATGCCCACTTCCACTACCGTTTCACTAGTCTTCGAACTACTCGGAGGAACCTTCGCCCTCTCACTTATCAAAGTACATAATAGCGATACCCTCGGTTTGGGCGACCTCATAAACACCGACAAAGCCCTTTCCGTCATTATGGCCATTTTCGTATCCGTCGCCATCGCTTTCTTTTTTGGAATGGTCGTACAATGGCTGGCCCGTGTGATATTCACTTTCAACTATACGAAAAAGATGAAATACAGCATTGCCCTCTTCGGAGGTGTAGCCGCTACCGCCATCATCTATTTCATGCTTATCAAAGGACTGAAAGACAGTTCTTTCATGACACCCGAAAACAAACACTGGATACAAGACAATACACTGATGTTAATCACCGTTTTTTTTGTATTCTTCACCATACTGATGCAAATCCTTCACTGGCTGAAAATCAACGTTTTCAAAGTAGTTGTATTGATGGGCACCTTCGCTCTCGCTCTCGCTTTTGCTGGTAATGACCTTGTCAACTTCATCGGTGTTCCTCTCGCAGGCTTCTCCTCTTTTATGGACTATACCGCCAACGGAGGAGGAAATCCGAATGGCTTCCTGATGACTTCCCTGCTGGGACCTGCCAAAACCCCGTGGTATTTTCTGATCGGAGCCGGAGCCATTATGGTCTATGCCCTTTGCACTTCTAAAAAGGCACACGCCGTAATTAAAACATCTGTCGACCTTTCCCGTCAAGATGAAGGAGAAGAAACATTCGGAAGTACCCCGATTGCCCGTACAGTAGTCCGCATCAGTATGACACTTGCCAACGGAATCTCCCGTATCATGCCGAGTGGCAGCAAAGAATGGTTTGATTCCCGCTTCCGCAAAGACGAAGCTATCATTGCCGACGGAGCAGCTTTCGACCTTGTCCGCGCTTCTGTCAACCTGGTATTAGCTGGTCTGCTTATCGCTTTGGGAACCTCCCTGAAACTTCCTCTTTCTACCACCTACGTAACCTTCATGGTAGCTATGGGCACCTCCTTGGCCGACCGTGCCTGGGGACGTGATTCTGCCGTTTATCGTATCACCGGCGTATTAAGCGTCATCGGTGGCTGGTTCATCACTGCCGGGGCTGCCTTCACCATCTGTTTCTTCGTAGCCCTCGTACTTCATTATGGAGGAAATATCTCTATCATCGCACTCATCGGTATAGCTGTATTTATCCTGATCCGTAGCCAAGTGATGTACAAGAAACGCAAAGCGAAAGAACAGGGTAACGAAACTCTGAAGCAACTTATGCAAGCCACAGACAGCACTGAAGCTTTGCAACTGATGCGTAAGCACACCCGTGAAGAACTTTCCAAAGTGCTGGAATATGCAGAAACAAACTTCGAACTGACTGTTACTTCCTTCCTTCACGAAAACCTTCGAGGACTGCGTCGTGCTATGGGGTCTACTAAATTTGAGAAACAGCTCGTCAAACAGATGAAACGTTCGGGCACCGTAGCCATGTGCCGCCTCGACAACAACACCGTACTCGAAAAGGGACTTTATTACTATCAAGGCAACGACTTTGCCAGCGAACTGGTTTACAGCATTTCTCGTCTTTGCGAACCTTGTCTGGAACATACCGACAACAATTTCAATCCATTGGATGCCATTCAGAAAGGTGAATTTAGTGATGTTGCCGAAGATATTACATATCTGATTCAGCAGTGCCGTAAGAAGATGGAAAACAATGAGTATAACAATCTGGAAGAAGAAATCCGTCGTGCCAACGACCTCAACGGACAGCTTTCGCTATTGAAACGTAAGGAGTTGCAACGTATTCAAAGCCAATCAGGAAGCATCCGGGTTAGCATGGTATATCTCACGATGGTTCAGGAAGCGCAGAACGTAGTCACTTACACCATCAACTTAATGAAAGTAAGCCGTAAATTCCAGCTGGAAGCTGAAATGCCATAAAGTCGAGAAACGATGAACGTGCTTCACTGAAAAAAGACGAATTATAATCCGGAAGGAAAGGACTGTTTGATAATCCCTGTTTACATAAGTGAGGGTACGTCAAACAGTCTTTTCTTTTTAGAAGATAGTATTCGGATAGTTCTTTTGAATCTGTTTGAAGTCGGTTTTACCTTGAAAGGATATAAAGTAAAGAAGCGGTGATAGTAACTGAGTCGTAATCAAACTTCCTTTTCATAGGGATTAAACTTGCTTATCCTGGCAGGAAAACGTATCTTTGTTGGTAAGAAAACTATAACCGCAAGTTCTGGTTTTAGTTTGCCCTAAGAGAAAAAGAACTTTTCTTCTAGGAGAGAACAAGTTTTCTACCTATAGCAAGTAAGTTTTCTATTTTTTGTGATAAAATAAGAAGGCACGGGAATGAAAGATTTCCTGTGCCTTCTCTTATTATTTGATACCTTTATGGTATTGTTATGCGTTCAAAGCCTGTTCGATATCAGCTATGATATCATCCGCATTTTCGATACCTACCGATAGACGGATCAAGTCCGGACGTACACCGGCTTCCATTAGTTGCTCATCCGTCAACTGGCGGTGAGTATGGCTTGCCGGATGGAGCACGCAACTACGTGCGTCAGCTACGTGAGTAACGATAGCGATGAATTCCAGTGAATCCATAAACTTGATAGATACATCACGTCCGCCTTTCAGCCCGAAGGAGATGACCCCGCAAGAACCATTCGGCATATATTTCTGTGCCAGGCTGTAATATTTGTTGTCCGGCAGACCACAATAGTTTACCCAAGCTACTTTCTCATTTTTAGAAAGATATTCGGCCACTTTCTGTGCGTTACGGCAGTGTTGAGGCATGCGCAGGTGCAGTGTCTCAAGTCCCAGGTTCAATAGGAAAGAGTTTTGCGGACTTTGGATGCTGCCGAGGTCACGCATCAGTTGTGCAGTTGCTTTGGTGATATAGGCACCTTTGCCGAATGCTTTCGTGTAAGTCAGTCCGTGGTAAGACTCGTCCGGAGTACAAAGTCCCGGGAATTTTTCAGCATGAGCATCCCAGTCAAAATTGCCGCTATCTACGATACAGCCACCTACGCTTGTAGCGTGTCCGTCCATATATTTGGTAGTAGAATGAACTACGATATCAGCTCCCCATTCAAACGGGCGACAGTTGATGGGAGTCGGGAAGGTGTTGTCAACAATCAAGGGAACCCCGTGACTGTGTGCGATACGTGCGAACTTTTCAATATCCAGCACTTCCAGAGAAGGATTGGAAATTGTTTCACCAAACAAAGCCTTTGTATTCGGTTTGAAAGCAGCAGAAATTTCTTCTTCGCTGGCATCCGGATTAATGAAAGTCACATCAATACCGAGCTTCTTCATCGTCACTCCGAACAGGTTGAACGTACCTCCATAAATGGCGGAAGAGCAGACGAAGTGATCTCCTGCTTGGCAGATATTAAAAATGGCATAGAAGTTGGCTGCCTGACCGCTGGAAGTCAGCATAGCGGCTACACCACCTTCAAGAGCGGCGATTTTAGCAGCAACGGCGTCATTCGTTGGATTTTGCAGGCGGGTATAAAAGTAACCACTGTCTTCCAAATCGAACAGACGGGCCATTTGCTCGCTGGTATCGTATTTGAAAGTTGTACTTTGATAGATGGGCAACACGCGTGGTTCGCCTTTTTTAGGCGTCCATCCTGCCTGTACACACAGGGTTTCCGGTTTGAATTGTTTTGCCATAATGTTATCGGGTTTTAATGTTTTATTTCAAAAAATGTTTTAATGCTGCAAAAGTAGGGAAAATAATTGTATTTTTGCCCTGTTTATGAGTGAAATGATACTCTTGTGAAGGAGATAGTTAATGTAGTTATGAAAAATAAACTCTATATTCTTTTATTCTTAGCTTTTCTTTTTTCGGGCACAACTCTTTGGGCGCAGCAGAAGGCAACTCCGAAGGCGGGTGAGGGTATCTCTTCTTTTCTGTTGAGGCACAACCGTTCTCCGAAGAAGTATTACGACGATTTTATAGAGCTGAATAAGCAGAAGCTGGGAAAGAATAATGTGCTTAAAGTAGGCGTGACTTATGTTATTCCTCCGGTAAAGAAATCGACAACTACTCCTGCCAAGAATATAACTACCGAAAGCACAGGGACAAAGCAATCATCTTCAAAAGCTAAATCGACCAAAATAGGAACCACCATCAACGAACCTCTGTTTGGAAAGCAACTGGCTAATGTGAAAGTTACTTCCAACCGTCTTGCCGGTGCTTGTTTCTATGTGGTCAGCGGACATGGAGGTCCCGATCCGGGAGCTATTGGAAAAGTGGGTAGATACGAACTGCATGAAGATGAATACGCTTATGATATTGCGCTCTGTCTGGCACGTAACCTGATGCAGGAAGGAGCTGAAGTGCATATCATCATTCAAGATGCCAAAGATGGTATTCGTGATGATTCGTATCTGTCGAACAGTAAACGTGAGACTTGTATGGGAGATGCTATTCCTTTGAATCAGGTGCAACGCCTTCAGCAACGTTGCGATAAAATAAATGCCCTTTACCGGAAAGACCGTAAGAATCACTCTTATTGCAGGGCGATTTTTATTCATATCGATAGCCGTAGTAAAGGAAAACAAACGGATGTATTTTTCTATTATTCGAATAAAAAAGGAGACAGCAAACGATTGGCGAATAATATGAAAGATACGTTTGAGTCAAAGTACGATACGCATCAGCCTAATCGGGGTTTTTCCGGCACAGTGAGCGGGCGTAACTTATACGTGCTTTCCCATACTACTCCCGCTTCCGTTTTTGTGGAGTTGGGTAATATCCAAAATACGTTCGATCAGCGTCGGTTGGTGATGAATTCCAATCGTCAGGCACTCGCAAAATGGTTGATGGAAGGCTTCCTGAAAGATTACAAGGAGAAGAAATAACAATTTTGCTTCTCCTTTCGTGAACAAAATAAAAATCTGAATGTTTTATATATGCAAATCGCCTGATGGCTACTTGTAGGTATGTGAATATATATAGGCTAGTGAATATGCCTCCCCGGCATGACAGGAAGATTGCATAGTAGTTTTGTCGTGTTTTATTTTGTGTTTGTGTTGTGACGGTGCTGCGATGTGAATCGGGGTACCGTTTTTTTTGATAAATATGGCGGGTTATTCTGTTTTTTTCTCATTTCATGATATAAATCTCATCAATCCAATGAACAAAATCCGGAAGTGTATGTTATTTATTATGCAAATCGCCTGATAAAGCTTCTTGTGTGTATGCGAATATAGATAAGTCAAGCAAGGTATGCCTCCCCGGCATGACAGGAAGATTGCATAGTAGTTTTGTCGTGTTTTATTTTGTGTTTGTGTTGTGACGGTGCTGCGATGTGAATCGAGGTGCCGTTTTTTTTTGTGCATATAAAAGACTTATTCATATAAAGCGGGCTTACAAAGATTCTAAAGTATATCATAGAATCTATGTAAGCCCGTCTTTGTGAGAGGGTGCTTTGTGCACACCTTATCTGGTTGTTATAAAGGCATATTACCGTGCTTCTTAGGCGGATTTGTCTGCATCTTGTTTTCCGTCATTTCCAGTGCCTGAATCAGACGCTTGCGAGTCTGTCTCGGATAAATGATTTCGTCAATATATCCCAGTTCGGCAGCCTGATAGGGAGTGGCAAACTTCTCTTTGTAAGCTTCTAGCTCTTTGGTTTTTGTTGCTTCGTCAGCTTTACGGAAAAGGATGTTGATTGCTCCGTCTGCACCCATCACTGCAATTTCTGCGCTGGGATATGCGAAGTTCACGTCAGCTCCGGTCTGCTTGGAGTTCATTACGATATAAGCGCCACCGTAAGCTTTGCGGGTAATAACGGTCAGCTTGGGAACAGTAGCTTCTGCGAACGCATAAACTATTTTTGCACCGTGACGGATGATACCGTTGTTTTCCTGTGTATATCCCGGAAGGAACCCCGGAACATCTTCGAATGTAATCAATGGAATATTGAAACAGTCGCAGAAACGGATAAAACGACTTGCTTTGTCGCTGGCGTCGATATCAAGAACACCGGCAAGATAAGCCGGCTGATTGGCTACGATACCTACCGAACGACCTGCCATGCGGGCAAAGCCGATGATGATATTCTTTGCAAAGTTCTGCATGACTTCGAAGAAATAACCGTTGTCTACCACACGTTCGATAATGTCTTTCATATCATACGGAACGTTCGGATCTACCGGAACGATCGTATCCAGAGAAGCGTCTTCGCGGTTGGTTTCGTCAGCGCAAGGTTGTTTCCTGGCTTCATCCATATTATTCTGCGGTAAGAAAGATAGCAGTTCACGGATGCTCATCAACAGTTCTTCTTCGGAGTTGCACATAAAATGCGTCACACCGCTCTTGCTGCTATGCGTCATTGCGCCACCCAGTTCTTCTTTGCTTACTTCTTCATGAATCACGGTTTTTACTACATCCGGACCAGTTACAAACATGTGACTTTTTTCTTTCACCATAAAGATGAAATCGGTAAGGGCGGGAGAGTAGCAAGCGCCTCCGGCACAAGGACCCAGAATGGCCGAAATCTGTGGAATCACACCGCTGGCCATTGTGTTCTGATAGAAAATATCCGCATAACCGGAAAGGCTTTCGATACCTTCCTGAATACGTGCGCCGCCCGAATCATTCAAAGCGATAATCGGGGCACCATTCTTCAACGCAAGTTGTTGTACTTTTACAATCTTTTTGGCATTGGAAGCAGACAGTGAACCGCCATATACGGTAAAGTCATATGCGTAAACAAATACCTGGCGACCGTCCACCTTTCCGTAACCAGAAACGATACCGTCTCCCGGAATTTTGTTTTTATCCATGCCGTAGTTCGTACAACGGTGAACCATTAGCTTGTCCAGTTCAACGAAAGTACCTTTATCGAGCAACATGTCGATACGTTCTCGAGCAGTCATTTTACCGCTTTCGTGTTGCTTCTCTATTTTATCAACGCCTCCACCAAGAGAAGCGATGCGGTCACGTTCCTCGAACGTGGCGTATGCTTTATTCATTTCTTCCATAATGTAATCCGTTCTTATATTATGCAATCGGTTCTAATGTTATTAATGTCTGGTCGCCGGTTATGTTATCACCTTCCTGAACCAGAATTTCTTTAATGCGGCAGTCTGAAGTCACTTTGTAGTTGCTTTGCATCTTCATGGCTTCGATAACGATAGCGGTATCTCCAGCTTTCATTTCCTGACCGGTTACCACAGGTATTTTCACTACTTTGCCCGGCATCGGAGAAATGATACAGTCATTCTGTTCTTCTTCCCCTTTCTTGCGCATACGCAGATATTTCGCTTGGCTGTCCACTATTTCTACATTGAAACTGCTATAATGCGTATTCACTTTATAACTTTTTCCGTTATCACGGCGAATCAGCTGTGCGTTCGAACTGCGTCCATCCATCAAGATGTTGCAAGTGCCGTTTTCTGCCATCACTACGTCTGCTTCAAACGTTTTTCCATCAATGGTGAGCACTACCTTATTATCTTCTTTGTTGACCAGTTCTATTTCGGCCACACGGTTTCCTATATGAATTTCCATAATTGAATTCTCTTTGTTAAAATTAGATTCTCAACACACCTTTATGCAATCCGAACTCTTTCCACTTGCTGATAGGGCGGTTGTCGGCAGCCATACCGCTGTTGTTCTCTTCGAGATTCATCAGATAGTCTATGTAGGCAGCGATCAGGGCAATATTTTCGGAGTGTTCGCTGGTGCGCATAATCCGTTGTTTCAGGTATTCGCCGTTCTTGGCAATGAACCCTGTGTCATAATGACCTTCTACAAAATCAGGTGTATCCATGATGGCACGCAGATAGCTGATGTTGTTTTTCACTCCGGTCAATTTATATTCGTGGAGAACACGGCGCATTCGCTCGATCGCATATTCGCGATTGGTAGCCCACACAATCAGTTTGCCGATCATCGGGTCATAGTAGATCGGGATTTCATATCCTTCGTATACATAGCTGTCAATACGCACACCGATACTGTTTGGCTCTGTAATCTGTTTGATGATACCCGGACTCGGCATGAAATTCATTTCAGTGTCTTCGGCACAGATACGACATTCGATAGCGTGTCCACGTTGTTGGATATTCTCTTGTTTCAGTTGAAGCACTTGTCCGTCGGCAACTTTAATTTGCTCTTTTACCAAATCTACTCCAATCACTTCTTCTGTAATCGGATGTTCCACCTGCAAGCGGGTGTTCATTTCAAGGAAATAATAGTTGCGGTGTTTATCAACAAGGAATTCGATAGTACCCGCACCGATGTAGTTCACAGCTTTTGCCGCCGCTACCGCTTTTTCACCCATGTCTTTTCGCAGTTCGGGAGTGACGAAAACCGAAGGAGTCTCTTCCACGATTTTCTGGTTACGGCGTTGCACGGAACATTCGCGTTCGCACAGATGAATGACGTTTCCATGCTTGTCACCAAGAATCTGGAACTCGATGTGATGAGGCTCTTCAACGAACTTCTCCAGGTAAACCGTGTCGTCACCAAAGGAAGACAATGATTCGCTCTTGGCAGTGGTATATGCTTCTTCCACTTCTTCGGCACTGTGGATGAGGCGCATTCCTTTTCCACCACCACCCATAGAAGCCTTCAGCATCACCGGATAACCGATTTTATTGCAAAGCTCTATTGCTTCTTCCACGCTTTTCAGGTTGTCTTGTGTGCCGGGAACTACGGGTACTCCCGCCTCAATCATTTTGATACGGGCAGCAATTTTATCTCCCATAGCTTCCATTGTTTCCGGATTGGGTCCGATAAAGATGATTCCTTCTTCCTGACATCGACGGGCGAAGGTGGCATTCTCGGACAAGAAGCCGTAACCCGGATGGATGGCGTCTGCATGAGCTGCTTTTGCCACTTCGATGATTTTTTCTATATTCAGATAACTCTCTTTGGATGCTGCCGGCCCTACGCAATAAGCTTCGTCTGCATAAAGCACGTGCTTCGCGGTCCGGTCTGCCTCGGAGAAGATAGCGATACTCGTTATCTCCATTTCCCGGCAGGAACGCATTACCCTTACGGCAATTTCACCGCGATTGGCTACTAAGATTTTTTTTATCATACTTTTTTCAATTAAGTACATACTTATTAATGTCTTCCCGTCTAATGGACATACTCCACCCGACGAAAAACAGTATTTTTTTGATTTGGGGCTTAACAAGTGATACTCTTTCTCCTAACCCACGAGGAGAGGGGCGTCTTACACAAAATGGCAGGTCTTCTGACTGACTCTTGTCTTATTTGCCTTCCCGAATAACATCAGTGGCGTTAAATTAGTTCAATTATAAGACATTGAACAGAGTTTCACAGCAGCGGGACTGTCCGGGATTTGCACCCGATTCCCTATTAATCATCGTCCGTTGGATACGGATTCTGAACCATTTCGGGGGGCAAAGATAAATAAATATTGAATAAGATGTTTCTTTTTTGCACGAAAGTTTCGATTTTGTGCAATGCTTGTCCTTAGTCCGGAAGATAAAGTGATAGGAACGAAGTATGATGCAGAGAAATCTTTTCACCGTACAGAGAATATTCGCTTGGATATTGATAGTTGGTCGGGTAAATGCAAACGGGTTTGATTCTTTAATTAGTGTGTAACCTTGCTTCTTTTCTAAACCATCTTTCTCCTGATATTGTTAGGTTGATAGTTATTAATTAAAAGGAGATTTCATTATGAAAGAAAAGAAAATAGCTCGTGAAGAAAGAAATCAGGAGAAGCTGGCTAACGGTGATTGGGTAATGGCAGAGTTTTACGCAACGTGGTGTCCTCACTGCCAACGCATGAAACCGGTTGTTGAAGAATTCAAGAAACTGATGGAAGGAACATTGGAAGTAGTGGAAGTGGACATCGACCAGGAACCTGCCCTTACTGATTTTTATACGGTGGAGTCAACCCCTACTTTTATTCTTTTTAGAAAAGGGGAACAGCTTTGGCGGCAATCCGGTGAATTACCTTTGGAAAGATTGGAAAGAGCAGTGAAAGGGTTCAAATCCTGAAAAATATTGTATCGCTTATTACAATGATATAAATAGCTGGTTTTATGCAGGTGCATTTCGGTATGGCATATATGAAGGAAAAGCAGAAAGTATTTTCTATCGAGGCACTTCTGCTTTTCTTTTTATGGCCTTTCCGTTGTCTTGATTATTGGTTTCTGTTTAACCTCAACTCGTACAGGCAAGCCTGTACTTCTTCAAGACTTCCGGTATGTTTTCCTTCATCATCAGACAGTTTGATGCATTCCCTCCATTCCTGATTGACATTCATCTTGCATTGCGTCAGTTTCATCACAATGTTCGAAGGTTCGAACCCGGTATCGTTGGTAAGGTTCGTGCCTATTCCGAAAGAGCAGCGGATTTTGTTTTTGCAGTATTCTTGAATATCCAATGCTTTTGTAAAGTCGAGCGCGTTGCTGAATACGATGGTTTTGGTTGTCGCGTCAATTCCCAACTCTTTGTAACGGGCAACCAGCTTGTCGATAAACTCAAACTCATTACCGGAATCACAGCGCACACCGTCGAAAAGTTTTGCTTGTTTACGGCTAAGGTTACTAAGGAAGATGCCGGAAGTATAGGTGTCGGAAAGTGCGATACCCAAATCACCGTCATAAACATTCACCCAGTTTTCGAGTGCCATATAGTTGGCATGTTTATATCCGAACTGTGCTCCATGAAACATAAACCATTCATGAGGGTGAGTCCCCATCATTTTCATTCCATATTTCATTGCAAAGTTGCAGTTGGAAGTTCCGGTGCAATATTGTGCTGTCTCGTTCAGTTTTTTGATAACCGTTTCCTGCACATCAATAGAGAATCTTCTCCGTGTGCCGAACTCTGAAAAGCGGAGCTGGTGTTGGTTCGATAACTCTATTTTCTCCGACAGTTTGCAAAGAATCCCGTTCATGTCGGCTATATGACCGAAGAACCGGTTTTTGATTTCGGAGACAATGGCGAGCAAAGGTACTTCATATAAAGTCACTTTATAAAGCAAGTCAGTTACTTCGATGTGGAGGTGACAGGTTTCATCCAGATGAATATCAATCTTATTCGGGTCGAAACGAAAAGAAGACAACCATTCCCAGTAGACTCTCGGAAGGAATCTGCAATTTTTCGTCATGTATTCCAACTCCTCTTCCGTGAATCTCAGCTGACTGAGATTCTTGATCTCTGTCTTGAGTGTTTCCAGAAAAGCTTCGGTATATTTTGTCTCATTCCGGTCATTGAAACTAAAAGTACCCATTGCATAAGGAAACAGTTTGATATAAGCGTACGAGGTGGTAAACTTATAGAGGTCTGTATCTAGTAGTGTTTTAACAATCATGACGTTCGTTCTTTTCTATTAATAACGTTGTAAAGTTAGTATTTGTTGAACGAAATAATAGTCTCCCGACTGATAATTATTCCATTTTTTGGATCGATTTATGCCTGACTCTCTGATATTATCATTAAATTCGCCGTAATTATGTATTAAATAAAAGATGTTTGGTGTGAAAAAAGCTTTGGTATATAGCTGCGTATTACTGTTGTTGTCATGTGGCGGAAAAAACGGAGGAACTTCGCAGTCTTCTTCCACAAATCAGGAAACACAGGAAAACGCTTTAGGCGAAAAAACTACTGCTATTTCCGAAGTTTTCTCTATGGATTTTTATAAAGGAAGTGATTGGATTATTCCCGATGCACTTTCCGAATCATTGCTAAAAGAACCGGAAGCATCTTCTTTGAAGGTCTATGACTCCGACAGTATTTGCCGGAAACAAGTAGATGGCGTGGAACGTTGTTTTTACGAGGCTCATTGATGAACGGTGCTTATAAGCACTTTTATTTTCGCTCGACTGATTCTTTTGTGTCGGAACCCTATTATTCGGTAGTTGTTTATAAAGACGGAATAAAGAACGATACAGTGTGTCATTACAGCATCCCCTTTGTTCTGTGGAAAGTCCGGCCTTTTTCTTGTTGTAGATGAAAATCCGTATGAGGGGGAGTGTTATGTCCGCATCTACAAGATGCTTCCCGAAGGACGTTTGGGGGAGGTTGCCGCACTTAATCGGGGAGGAGGGGACTATTACGAAGTTGATTTGGACGATTTTACTTGGGTGGGTGAAAGTTCTTCATTGCAAATAGAAAGACACTGGAAGAAGAACTTCAATGTGACTTTTATGGAGGATGCTCAGACAGTTGCCTGGAAGAGTACAGGAAGTATGGCTATCTGCAAATCGACGAAGACGGCTGGGGGTATGTGCGTGTCGATCTTCGTCCGGATGCTTTGCAGACTAAGCAGGAGCTTCCGTCTTCACTAGAAGCTATTAACGAAATGAATGCATGGGTAAAGTCATTGTGAAACCCAGAAATAATGGAAAATCATGCATCCACTCTTCCCCCTTTTCGATAGATATTTTAAGATCATTACTGTCTATTCTACTAATTCCCGGTTGCATCCGCTATTGATAAATAGCGAAAGAAGCCATATTCCCATTATTGTCATTTTATTCATTGTATTAAAGTTATGTTCTATGATAACGCTACTGTCGGGTTATGAGCAGTCAGGCCACCATCTACGACGATTGTTTGTCCCGTGATGTACCTTGCATCGTTCGAAGCTAGAAAAGCGATGGCAGCTGCGACGTCTTCCGGTTCTCCTAAATAAGGAGTGGCACATTGGCCGAGGAAGATGTTGCGTACATCTTCATTCAGGTTATTCAATGCCGCGGGGGTAAGTACCAATCCCGGGGCTACGGCATTGCAGCGGATATTTTTCTTTCCCATTTGGGTAGCGATGTATTTCGTCAGGTTGATGACGCCCGCTTTGCTGGCACCATATAATGTACCGTTAGCATCAGCAGTAAGTCCGCTTATGGAAGCTACGTTGACAATGTTTCCGCCGCCATTGGTAGTCATGATAGGGATGACCTGTTGAGAAAGGTACATGGTACAGCAGAGATTCAGGTGGAATGCCTCGTCAAAGTAATTGATATCCAGCTTCTCGATGTTAAGGTCACGTTTGGGATCGGTTCCTCCTACATTATTAATCAGTACATCTATTCGTTGATATTCATTCATAGAAAAATCAATCAGCTCTTTGCAACTCTGGAGTTCGGTGGCGGAAAAATAGACATGGCGCACGTCGGCCCCTGCATGAGTAAGTTCGTTGGCAAGCTGTTCCGCCTTTTTTTCAGAATGGTCAGCAATGACTACTTTGCCCCCTTCGGAGACAATGCGGCGTGTGGTTGCTTCGCCAATACCACTGGCAGCACCGGTGATGACAACTACTTTATTTTCGAATCTGTTCATATATTGGGAATTTGATAGTTACCTTCTATTAGAAACAGATGACAGAGGAATTTGTTAGACCTCATAAACTCTCTTTAATAAGATAAGGTGTCCGATTGGAAAACATTTGCATCTCCTCCGGTTTTATGCCCTGATTATTTAAGAAAACTGTTAAATGTTAATGCTTAACCGCTTATTTGTTAATACGGTTCTGATTCTATTAAACCATGTTATAAGATACGCTGCATAGGGCCGAAAATTTGGAGATAACCGAAAAGTCCGTATCTTTGTACTGTGTTTTTCATAGTATTAGATTTAAGGTTAACAAAAGATTGGCTGTCTGGGATAGATAGCCTTTTTTTATGCCTGTAAGTCAGATACGGATCAGGAAGACTAAAACAACGAATATTGGTTATCCCGCAGACTCTTCATCTCCCGTTCCTTTACTATATCATCTTCGGATAAATGACCGATGAGCAACGGCGAGTTTTTATCATGTTTCTTCATATTATATGCTGTTGTATTGTAATTGCCCTTGATGGCATAGCAATAAACACATCCGTTCAGACAACTTTCATAAGTCCCGATATCAATACTTTCGATACAGTTGCAGATATTACGCTGGTTTTTATCTTTTTGAGCAAGGATAGGATAACCGGTGATCTTTTCAATCAGCCTTTTATCAATGCACAAGCCGCTGGGAATACCCAAATGTCTTAAATCTACCTTGACGGTACAAGTGTCCAGCTGTATACCGGGATAAATATCTATTGTCTTTTTAAAGGAGACGGCCATTTCTTCTATTTCCTCTTTGGTCAGCGGATTGATGTTGAATGGTTGTATCGAGTTTCGGATATGGGGGTAATGGTCTATAAATCCCAGCATACATTTCGAGGTATGGTCTTTGAGTTCATGGGCAATCCGGGCGAATGCTTCCTGGTGGAAAGAAACGTTGTATTCCTCATTCGTCAGTATCGGATCATATCTCCAAATCACTTTTTCTCTGCCAATTTTGTCTGCCAGCTTTTTAAAGGTATCAATTCGTTTATCGATAGATGGCAAACGATTCTCCAATTTTTCTCCGTAAGGGTTGAGTGTAAATTGGAAGTAATAGTTATAATCCTGTAATTTATCCAGCTGGTTAAGCATCGGGGCCGGGTTCTTGGTCCAGAATACGAAACAATCAACCACAGCAGGAGATAAGGAAATCCTGCTAATCATTTTCGGATGATAAGGATTGGGCACTAATACAAATCCTTCTTTTATCCGGTTGAAGAACCATTGAGAATAGAATGCCGGAATATCTGTCCGGCGGCTGGCACTGATTATCATAGTACAAAGTTACGAAAAAAAACAATGTCGTTTCCATGATTAGCCTTTTTTCTACTCTTACTTATCCGGGGAGCAACCTATGTGAATGAATATGTTAAATGTTAACGGATGAAGTCTGAAATGTTAATGCAATTCTCGGAGTATTAAACCCTGTTATAATATCGTCTGTTTAGGCGCTGAAATTTGCTATTTATCTGAAATATGGTACCTTTGTACTGTGTTTTTTTCATAAGTATTAGATTTAAGGTTAACAAAAGATTGGTTGCTCGTGATGAGTAGCCATTTTTTGTTTTTATACACGTTGGTTGCTTATTCCTTAATCATCGTTAGCAGCATTTTAAATTTCTCCACTACACTTCTCGAATATGCATTGTTTGTCTATAACAAAAAACGATTTTTATTGTTATAGTACGAAAGACTTAATAAACGAACCATTATGAAGAAGAATATTTTATTTTTCGGAGCACTTGTAGGTGCTCTCTTGTTGGTTTCTTGTTCGGGAGGAAACAAGAAACAGGCTGCGTCCTCTGTCACTTCGGAGGAATTGGACAATGCCAGTAAGGTGATAAACTATTATCATACATCGCTCATCGTGTTGAGGCATGTAGCCAATGCGAAAGACATAAATGCAGTTTTGGGATATATGGAACAGACAGGAAAAGTTCCTGAAGTATCTCCGATTGCACCACCTGAAGTATCTGCCAGAGATACAGCGGAATTGATGGATCCGGGAGATTATTTTAATATAGAAGTCCGTCAGAATCTGAAGCAGAGTTATCGAGGACTTTTCAGTGCAAGGACGCAATTCTATGATAATTTTAATAAATTCCTCTCTTACAAGCAGGCAAAAGAGACTGCAAAGATCGGCAAGCTCCTCGACGAGAACTATCGGCTTAGTGTAGAAATGTCGGAATATAAACAAGTGATCTTTGATATTCTAAGCCCTCTGACAGAACAAGCTGAAAAAGAACTGCTTGCCGACGAACCGTTGAAAGATCAAATCATGGCCATGCGTAAGATGTCCGGCACCGTGCAAAGCATCATGAATCTCTATTCACGCAAACATGCATTGGACGGCATGCGTATTGATATGAAGATGGCCGAACTGAAGAAAGAACTCGAAGCTGCAAAGAAACTTCCTGCTGTCACAGGTTATGATGAAGAACAGAAGAATTATTATAGCTTCCTGACTTCCGTAGAATCATTTATGAAAGATATGCAGAAAGCCAGAGATAAAGGTAGCTATTCCGACGAGGACTATAATGCGATGTCGGAGGCCTACGAATACGGACTTTCCGTTATCTAAAGAATCTTCCTCTGTTTGAATGTGAGCTACAATCATGCTCCTTCAAACAGGGGATGTTTTTTTATTAAGAAAAGGTTTGCTGGCTTTTTATAAAAAGTCCTTTTTTTACTATATCTCTTTAAACAGGAGCTTTACCTTTGCATTTGAATTAAGAAATAATATCTTTGTTCTATGCAATCATTTCAACTCATAAAACCCTGTTTGGCGCTGACTCCTTATATACGGCATTACTGGATATTGCAAGACGATTCAGTGACTCCGGTTTCCGAACGGACTCTGCCTATTGGCTGTATGCAACTGGTATTTCATAAAGGGAAACAACTTCTTTTGTTGGGCGAGTCGGCATTGCAACCCCAATCCTTCATATCCGGACAATCGGTCGGTTTCTCGGATGTGATGTCTACAGGCAGAATAGAGATGATAACTGTCGTTTTCCAGCCTTATGCAGTCAAAGCATTGTTTCATATTCCCAGCTATCTGTTTCACGGACAAAATGTAAATACCGATGCGATGGAAGATGTAGAACTATCGGATCTGGTGAAACAGGTCACTGACATTTCTGATAATGCCGTTTGCATTCGTTTGATAGAACAGTTTTTTCTTCGTCGACTATACACCCTTCCGGAGTATAACCTCAAACGGATGTCTGCTGTGTTTCATGAAATAAACCTCCAGCCGCAAATCAACATTGCTCATCTGTCGGAAACAGCCTGTTTGAGCAGTAAGCAGTTTGGACGTATCTTTGCCGATTATGTCGGCACTACCCCCAAAGAATTTATTCGCATTGTCCGTATGCAGCGGGCATTGTCAATGTTGCAACAGGATGTCACTATCCCTTTTGTACAAGTAGCTTATGAATGTGGCTTCTCCGATCAGTCTCACATGATAAAAGAGTTCAAACTCTTTTCCGGTTATACCCCTGCCGAGTATCTTTCGGTCTGCGCTCCTTATTCCGATTATTTCTCCGAACTTTAAAGATGTCTCTTTTTTCCTATCAGGCTTCCTCGTGTTACCCTACTTTTGCAGTGTCTTTGCAAAGGCTTAGTAGTAACGATAAAAAAGAAACGAAATGAAAAAACTAATTGCATTTTTTGAGATTCCTGCTTCCGATTTCCATCGGGCAGTCGATTTTTACGAAACAGTGTTGGGTATGCAACTTCCGACTTTTGAATGTGAAACAGAAAAAATGGCTTGTTTCACAGAAGAAGGTGAAACTGTCGGTGCTGTCTCTTATGCTTCAAATTTCGACTTTCTTCCTTCAACGCATGGAGTGCTTATCCATTTCAACTGTGAGGATATAGAACAGACCTTGGAAAAAGTACTTCTGAAAGGTGGGAAAGTGGTCATTCCCAAAACAAAGATCGAGGCAGACGGCAAAGGATGGTTTGCCGTATTCACGGATAGTGAAGGAAACCGCATTGGCATTTATGCCGAAAAATAGCAGATAGGAGAGAGGAAGGCAGCTTGTCATTGCATAATATGTTTTTAGATGCGGATAACGCAAGATGACACGGATAAGAAGATTATAAATCCGCTAAATTCGTGTCATCCGCGTCTAAAAGATAGACTTATCAGGGCTTTGCACTGCCCCAAAAAGTCAGACGTTCAATCACATCTTTATTCATTCTCTTTATTCCGCCATTTGTCTGTCCGCATTATTCTACCGGAATATAAATTTCCGTCAGCAACTCTTCAGGGGCAGTGTCGCATGGATTATTCAGATAGCGTTCCGCGCTGGCTTCATCCCGCAGCGTGCATTCCATTTCGGGCAGGTACTTTCCGTAAATCGTATCATATACGGCTTGCAGATTGTCATATGGTCCTTTATAAAGGAAAATAGCATAACGTCCGGCTGGGATCACCTTGAATCCGACATCACTTTTGGGAGCTACCTTTACAGGCATTACCATACATACGTCCGTACGCAGTTTTTCTGCCGGTGTCACTTTCGGATCATCGTGATAGATGCAAAGCGGGCTGAAATCTCCCATCGGCAACTTTTGTTCTTTGATGAATTGGAATAAACGGCTCCAAGTGCCACCGTAATCATTCAGTTTGTAATCGCCGGTGAGGCGGATATAAATCACATTCCGTTCGGAAACGTTTCTGATCTCTCTTTTTAGTTCCAGGTCTGGCCTGATAATCGCTGGTTTCATAATTACAAAGTTTTTATTGTTTCTATACTCTAAAGGTGAAATGCCATAAAATTGCTTGAACACTTTCGACAATGAAGAAGGAGATGAGTAACCAATCCGGTAGGCGATGTCGGCAATCGGAACATCCGAGTAGCGGAGTAGACGTGCGGCAGCTTCTGTCCGCGTCCGGACAATAAACGTACCAATCGGTTCACCGAGAAAAGCTTTCATGATCCGGTGAAAGTAAAAAGGAGAAAAGTTTGAAATTCTGGCCAGAGATTTTAAATCAATGTCTTCTCCCAAATGTTGGTTGATGTATTCCACTACAACATTTACGCACTTTTGATATTCTTCTTTCGTTGTTTTTTTCTGTTGCATAACTTATTTTGGTATTTCACTCCGCAAAGGTATTGGTAAAAAAGCGAAATGACTTGTCCGATATTGCGGAAATGTCAATTTCCTATTTTCTTTCTGTGATTGCCCGATTCCTTTTTTGAGAATTTATTTTGATATATAATGTTCCTTTTAGTGGTGTTATGGTACGAATTATTACCAAGTTTTTAATCACTAGACGCGAAATTGATTTCTTTGTTTTAAATAATGTCAAAAACTAAAACAAAAAAGTTGGTTTTGTTATAAACAATTATTAAAATGACTATATTGTAACCAAATTATTAATAAAAATAGCCATGGATAAAACAATTGTAGGGAATAATGCCGGAAAAGTTTGGTGTGCCCTGAAAGAAATTGGTGAAATTTCAATACCTGAATTGGCAAGAAGATTAAACCTAAGCGTAGAAAGTACAGCATTAGCGGCCGGTTGGCTGGCAAGAGAGAACAAAATTTGTATCCAGCGGAAGAACGGATTAATCGCTTTATCTGATGAAAGCACTTTCCCTTTTAGCTTTGGATAATTACAGATTTTGTGAGTGAGTATCTTTGGAGTTCTGTTAACTTGTAAGTAAGAAAATGTCGATATAAGGTATCACATGCAAAGTTTGAACTTAAGAAGTTTAATATTTAAAAGAGTTGCTCCATAATAGGGCAACTCTTTTTGCGTATAATAAACGTATAAAAATGTTGAATCGTTCTTGTTGATTTGTTACGCCTGGGTATGATTTGCCCTTGCAGCTTATCCGCTTCGCCTGATTTCTTGCTACTCTGTCAATGGCTGGACCGAATATTTCATCTGGAGTGGAAAAACGAGACATGAGGTATTCAAAGGACTTTGCCTCTTTGAATACCAACTTTAATCTGCGTGCGACCATGCTTTTGGCTGTTCCTGGCGGACCAAGCAGGAAGATGCTTTCTGCATACACAGAATTTCTTTGGAGTTTAATATGTTCCTGTACATATTCCTGTAATTAACATGAAATCTTAGTTTGTTCGGAGTGAATTGGGAATGCACTCGCTACGATTATTCTCAAATAAATGAGATATCTTCTCCTTCTTCCTCTTCGGGATAGGTGGCGTAGTCCGACTTCATCTGTATCTCCATGTTGAAATCCCGCACCCATAGTAGGTCGAAGATGGAGAAATCGGTATGCGAAACGAGATGGTGAACAGGATAGATGAGATACATATCCTTAGTTATTTCCATGTCGAGACCCTCATTCCAGTTATCCAGCTCTTCCTGTAAATAGAACATTTGGTTCTCAGATTCCTGCTCTTTTCGGCTGTCATACACATAGCCTCCCATCAGCACTCCATCACTATAAAACTGGACGTAATCATCAATTGAACAATTAAGGATAGCCCATATTTTCTTTGCTCGCATAGTTTGCACGGGATGAAGTTTGGAATAACGATAACCGAGGAAACACTTGCCTATAACTTGAATGTCGCCTGTCACATCGGCATTCATCACACCATGTGCAGCCTTGATAGTTTCATGACGCATTCGAATAAGTTGCTGCTTCATGGTTTCGTTGAAGTCTGAGAGCAACCTCTTGTAATTCTCATCCATCACAAACATATCGGCAAGGAGATTGCGACGCAATCCAATTAGCACACGCATCATCTCCAGTCCACTCGGTTTGTCAACACGGTGTCGCTCAATGTTTTTCTCCAGACCAATCATTTCATTCTCAACCTTCTTGATAGCAGGAGTGTCGAATATCTCTTGTACTGTCATATTATATTTGTTTTTGAATTGTATGCTGCATAACGTATGATGACTTGATTGCCTAATGAGGTATCAACTCCAATTATCAAGTCTGAGTGTTTTCGCCCCTCTGTCAAGTAATTGCAAAGCCGTTGTTCGTTATCCGAGAGCACTTCATGCCTTGTACCTGTTATCAAACAAACCACGATACCATCCATTCTTTGAACCATATCATATCGGGAGATAATGTTCATCAGGTAGTTTGCGCCAGACTTATTGTCGTCAGCAAACGACATGATTTCCTCAGAACAGAATTTCTCCGATTGGAACAATCCACAGAGTTGCTCTGTTGTCAGATAGTTCTTTCCATTATCCAAGGCAGGGATGGCTTGAACGATAAATTCACTGATGTGTGCCATACGTTCATAATAGTGTACCATAAATTCCTGTCTGAACATCCTCTTCCGTTTCGATTTATTCAACCTATTGCTTCCGTACCAGATATTATCCTTTGTCAATCGTGTCAACTTTTGTTTCTTTGACATCGATAACTCTCTGATAGTAGGAATGGTACCTCCATACTTTCGGATTATACCATAGTTACGCATAGTCCAAACCTTGTTATAAGAGTAACTGTCTCTTCCGAGGCAGATTTCTCCGAACTTCTCATCCAAGTGTTTTTCTACAAAACCATAGAATGACGTGTGCCATAGGCAACAAGCCACAAGTTCCTCATTGGTTGCTTTTACATCGGAATCAACGATGATTTCCTTAGTTAAGGAATGCTCCCAATAGTCTCCCTCCATAGGGAAAGCGTCAAGATAGGATTCTGTTCCATTTTCATCATTTCTTAGTGTTATATGGCATACCTTATCATTGGCATCCTCGTGAACGACAGGAGGCAGGTGGCGAAGCATATCAAAATGCAAATTGAACCAGCCCAGACTGTTCTTCATATCTGGATACATCTTCACAATATGAGGAGCTACGTCCTCAAATTTTACACAGTTTAGAAGTTCCTTAAATGTCATATCTTTTTTTTAATCCCACAAATTACAGTAGTATTTACGGAAAAGTTCCAACCCTTTTGTTATGAATTCCTTACCATAAATCCTCGTTTATTGATTTTATGGTGCAAAAAAAACAACAGCCTATGCCGAATATGGGCATAGGCTGCAAGAAGTGATGTGTTTTCAAGAATTTCAGTGATATATTTCAAGTTCTTTGAATAATTCTTGGATTTCCGTACATACGTGTTCGATAATCTCAGAATCCGTGTTGCCAAAATCAATTAACCTTTTTCGTCCTAACCAATTCTTTTCGCTAATATATCCTCTATCTTCCAGCATCTTTTTCACTTCGCTGTCGGAAGCTTTTGGCTGGGCAGTTTTTGATTTACCTTCAAAAGCCTGCCGCACCTCGATATAACCTTCAGCAATTGTAATGCCGTACGCAGCATTTTCATTATTTTTCAGTCTTCTGTTATTATCGTATCTACAGGTAGGAAAGTTTTCAAGTACAGCAGATTCAATGCTTTTCACTCTGCTGGGGCTTATAGTATTTCTTGGTATGTTCAATATGGCATTATCTGCATCTGTAGGATAAAAAGTTTCTTGCTTGAATCGCAAAAGTGTTAGCAAGCCATTATGATAGTTCTTGCCAAAAGGAATTAGCCATTGTGGATGATAATAGAAATTCTCACAGAATTTGCATGAAAGATAGTTACACCCTTCAAGTTTTATTGCTGCATCAAAGATAAGTTTTGCTCTTTCTCCATATTCTTTGCTGTAAGCCAAACTTCCGAACCCCAAATACACAGGAGCAATCAAATGATCAATATCATATTGAGTCATTTGTAGGGCATCATTGAATAGTGGTGGAATACCATATTTTTCCGCTTTTTGCTTGGCTTTTGTCAAATCAGCATCCTTTATGTAAAAGAGGTTGAATATCTGTATTACGCCAGATAGTTGGGCTGGATCGTCAAGTCCATATTTATAAGCAAAAAGACTAGCCACATATCTCATGGTAGGATCAATGGAGAATTCATACCAATTTAGTTCTTTGAATCTATAACAAGATAATCCTTCTAAGACTTCTGGTTTAGATACGGGGGCTTCTTTGGTAAAAGTAGAAGATCCTGGATTTTTCATCACAATACTACCTATGCAATTCCAAGAATTTCCGAAGTGCAATAGTGTTCTCCAGCGAAATCCTTCCGTTTCATTGATTTTGAAAAAATGAGTATATACTTTCATTGTTATAGTAATAAATAATAATTCAACCGTTATTTGCGATGATTTTATTCTTCGTCATATCTATTGCTCTTTATTATATTTATTCCACATCCTCTTAATCTTGCCCGCTATTTCCTTGCGCAACCAGATCGGTTCAATCACTTCTACGTCTTCACCGTTCCGGAGTATCTCCTGTTGGAAGTCGAAGGTGGGGCGAAGCTGATACTCAAAGATACTGTAGTCTTCTGTTTGTTCCGTTTCTTCTTGTGACTCATGCAAGGGCAAGTCACGAAAATAGTTGGCTTGGCCAGAACTGACTTTGAGTCTTACCTTTTGAATGTCGCAACCATCGCCGGTGATTACTCCGATGCAACCCTCAAAATATTCCTGTGGACTGAAGTCTGTCGGATATTCAAATATGTGACTTGAAAGGCGGAAGTCACGGATGCGGTCAAGGCAATAGACAAGATCACTGCCTGATGGCCATCTGCGCCCTATCATATACCAGCGTTGACGAAAGAGTTTCACGCATAGGGGCATAACGTAGTGTTCGCGGGTGTCCTCACGCCAATAGTTATAGTAGGTGATGTGGATGAAGCGGTTCTTCTTCATAGCTTCAAGAATAGGCTCCAGATATTCCTGTCCACTCGGTACGTCTTCCAACAAGATTCTGTCCTTGATGGATTTACTCTCCATGAGGGAGTTGCTGACGGAATAGGTGCTGAGGAGCCAGTTCTCAATGCTACCTCGCTTCATATCGTCCATATTCTCTATATAATAACGATATGGTGCTGATTTTTCACATTCAATCGAAAGACCGAATGTGTCGAAGATGTTCCATTTCCATTTGTGGAAGGTGCGTTTCTGCATTTCCTCACCACCGCTAAGCTCTACGTTCTCAATCCAGCAGTGATTCAAATCTTCAAAGGATATTCTGCGAGCCTTGTAGATAGTTTCCACAATCCACACCAGCTTGTTTATTTGATTTAGTGCCATGTTATAATCCCTTTATATCATGAAACGAATTTGATGCAAAGTTATTGTGTGGGTGTGCCATATTCGTTCACACCAACGCAAAAATAGCTAATTATCCAATAACTTTGAAAGGATTATCTAAGAGATATTTTCCATCGCTTTGCCTATATTTGGGGGGATTCGTTTAAAATCCTACCCGCTTTTTTCCTAAGGAGAAATCCATGCCTTCGTAATTATAAATTTCAGCCAGTGTCATGGGGTGTGTCTGTTGGGGGATATCCAGCCCTTCTTCCTTTATTAGTTGGTTCACTTTGTCTGTTGTCAGGTCTTTAAACTCGTACCGGGCAGCCAGACGTCCTTTTCTAAGCAAGGCTTCGTCGATATCTTTTAGTGGAGCGTTGAATGTGCAGATAAATTTGATACATAATTCATCACTCAATAGTCCGTCGCTGATATTCAGAATGTTGACTAGTCCGGCATTCATGCGGTTTCCTCCATTGCGGCTTGACAATAGTTCTTCGCAGTCTTCTACGATAAATATCGAATTTTTTTGTTGGCGGATAAAAGTGATAAAGCTTGGATCTGAAAGTTTATCTACCAGGTCGCCGCTCATATAAATCATTCTCTTTTTTCCGAGATTGATAAGATGACGGATATAAGTTGTTTTTCCCGTACCTTGTTTCCCATGTAGAATGATTAATCCGCTTTTATTCTCCCCCAATAGGAAGTTTTCGATTTCGGCGGCTACGGGAACAAAATCATTGTTATAGTGTCGGTCAATCTGAATGGCCGGCTTATTGATTTGCGATTGTTTCAGACTGAAGTAGTTATGGGCGTATGTTACTATAAATAGATTGTTCAGTTTCTCATTCTCCTTTTTGTGGTTTTCGCAAATCTGATTAATCTGATCGATTTCTTCCTTATTAATATTGGAATAGACAATCTTTATGCAATTATCAAAATAGCCAATCATTAAATTCCTTTTGCAGATGACGATGCAATCGTATAACTCTTTTGTAGATGTATTGTCTTCTTCTTCCTCCTCTTCTTCTTTTTCATTCTCAAAATGATTGCAATATGTATGCTCGAATATATCGAACGCATCGTCTTGTTGATAAAGCTCTTTGATTTCTTTCAGAAAATCCTGGTTTACTTTATATTTTACCATTTTCATGGAAGGGAATCGTTTGAATATCTGATAGAATAGACTACAAATGCTACTGTCGCTGAACCAGCCTGTGGAATAGTCAAAAATATCCGTGAAATCTGCGAGTGTGTATTCTTTACTCATTTTTTCTTTTTATATAAATAGAACGGCAAAGGTACTAAATAAATCTATCTTATGGACTTATTCGATTTATCATTTTTTTGAAAAACGTGGATAGGATAAGTTTCCTGCAAACGATTTTTCATTTTCATTTCTCATATTCTCATAGATTGTAGGGTAATTAGTTGTAAATCAAAGAAATAACACTATGATAAATAAAGTATAAAATGGTATTTCTCATACTATTTCTATCATTTATCCTTAAAAATGATGCATT